>WTCI01000129.1 GCA_013138655.1 Desulfuromonadaceae bacterium
GCTCGGGAACTGACTTTGGATGATATCAACGCTTTTGCCGGGCAGACCGGTATCGAATTGGAATGTTTTGTTCATGGCGCCATGTGCGTGGCCCACTCCGGGCGGTGTCTGCTTTCGGCAGCATTGCTCGGACGCAGTGCCAACCGTGGCGATTGCGCCCAACCCTGTCGCTGGAATTATGCACTGGTGGAAGAGACTCGTCCCCTCGAAAGTTTCGCTATCGAAGAAGATACCCGCGGCACCTATATCATGAACAGCCGTGATCTCTGCTTGGTCAATCAACTGCCGCAGCTGATTGCTGCCGGGATCCGCAGTTTTAAAGTTGAAGGACGGATGAAGAGCCTCTACTACGTGGCAACAGCGGCCCGCATCTACCGTGATGCCATTGATCGGCTCTGCGAAGACCCGACCGATGTTGATCCAGATTGGCGCGCGGAATTGGAAAAGGTCAGCCATCGTCCCTACGATACCGGCTTTTTGCTCGGCAGTGATGATGCGAAAATCCACCCGAGCGATACCCACTACATTAGGACTCATGATTTCGTCGGTTTTGTCCGCCGTGATGATAAGGGTCTCTGGGTGGAAGGACGCAACCGTTTTTTGTTGGGAGATGAGGTTGAACTGATCGGTCCACAAATGCGTCAGCAAAAATTTCGGGCCGACGAAATTCTCTCTCTGACAGGACAACCACTGCCCGCGGGACAACCGAATTCGCAATTGCGTTTACAGCTTCCTGTCTGGGCAGAAGAGGGCGATCTGATTCGTCGTAAACGACCGGAAATAATATGAAACTCCTGTTGTTCTATTTTTATCTGTTGGTCGCGGGTATTCGTTTCGCACTTGACTGGCTCAATATGCGTCATCGAGACAAGGCCCACGATCCTTTGCCGGCGGTTTTTGCCGGACAGATTGATGAGGAGCGACTCCGACATAGCGATGCCTATGCGCTGGCGGGTGACCGGCTCGGTTTGGTCAAGGAGGGTATCACGGTCGTTCTGGTCCTGCTGTTTTTGTTCAGCGGCCTGCTTCCTTGGTATGATCAGTTGATCTCTGCCTGGACGGGAAGTTTCATTCTCGGCGGCCTCTATTTTTTTGCTCTCCTGACGCTGGTGCAGATGCTGGTAAAAATCCCTTTTTCTCTTTATCAGAACTTCGTCCTTGAAGAACGTTTCGGTTTTAATCGTATGAGCTTCAAGCTCTGGCTGGCCGATCTGCTCAAGGCTTTTCTGGTCGAAACGGTCCTTTTTACCTTGCTGGTCGGCGGTACTCTCTGGTTAATCGAAAAACTGCCACAGAGTTGGTGGCTCTGGGTGTGGGGATTCTGGGGTGGGATGACCCTGTTTCTGCTATACCTTTCCCCCTACCTGATCGAACCGCTTTTTTTCAAGTTCACTCCGTTGGCCAAGCCTGAACTGGAAGAGGAGGTGCGTGAGTTATTGCAGAAGGCCGGTGTCCAGGCGGGAAAGGTGCAACAGGTTGATGCCTCGCGGCGCAATAGCCACAGTAATGCCTATTTTACCGGCATCGGCAAGGTCAAGCGGGTGGTGCTTTTCGATACCCTGATCGAACAATTAAGTGACAAAGAATTGCTGGCTGTTCTGGCTCATGAGCTGGGGCATTGGCGCTGCGGTCATTTGCGACAGCGGTTGATCAAGAGTCAACTGGTGACTCTGCTCAGTTGCTGGATAGCTTTTACAGTGCTGAACAGTAACGTCCTTCCCGGTTGGCTTGGACTGAATGAACTTTCCTTTGCCGGCCAGGTGTTTCTGCTTGGCTGGCTGGTCTCCCTGTTCGGCTTTTTCTGGACCCCGATCGGCAGCTGGTGGTCGCGACGGCAGGAACGACAGGCTGACCAGTTTGCCATTGATCTAGTCGGCGGTGGTCGCGAGTTGGCTTCCGGGCTGGTCAAGTTGGCTCGTGAGAATTTGAGCAGCCTATTCCCTCACCCTCTTTATGTGGCCATTTATTATTCACATCCACCGTTGGTGGAGAGGGTGTTGTGGTTAGAGAAGGGGAAACGAGCGAACTAGTGCCCCGTGCGGCTAATCCTGTCTTCTAATTCTGGCCCTTTTCGGCGCTGCCCGCGTTGCGCCAACTTGACTTAACGCACGGCTAGGCCTGCGTTGGCGCCGCCTTGGCAGCACCAAAAATGTCTCAGAATTCATTGACACGACTAACCACACGGGGTACTAGTTTTCATCCGGAAACGGCCCCACCCCCTGTGTCTGTCCACTCCGCCGGGCAAACAACAAAAAAGGCCGAAGCAAACCGCTCCGGCCTTTTTTGTTGTTTGCGAAATACGTTTAACCAAGATAAAGACTGTAATTACGAGCCCGATTTGCCAAAATAGTTGGATCAACGAGCTCACCACAAGCACAGCACTTCCAAGCATCAAAAGCACGGACAAAATCATAATACTTCTCTGAGGACATCCTTCCCTTACACTTAGGACACTTCATTTTTTTCCTCCCGGATTCTCAAGGTTAATGTACAACATTTTTGCAATCAACCAACGAACACAAAAAAACAGATTTCCATGCTCTCCCCTGCTAATACACGTGCTGTGCCAAAAACATTACAAAAGCACTCTCCCATTAAAATCCAACATAAAAGCAACACAACTTCAAAGGGTTACACAGAAAGTTCTGAAAAAACGGCGCACAGAAAAGGCGGAAGAAAACCCTCAGCTATTTCGGAATGAAAAGAAAAACCAACATCGTCAATTTAATGACGGAAATTCAGGGGACGACGACTAAATGCTTAGCATCCATAAACTTTTAACAAAGCCTAAGCACATGAATTATTTATCATTATTGACTGGCAAAATGAACCGGAGAAGCGGATAACCCGGCACAGTTATGAACCCTGAATTTATCTGGATAGGAATAAGAATTGGATCTACGGATTACGAGAGGACTCGTCAACCAATTGGCGGGTTGCAAGTGGCCCGTCAATTGGTTGACGAAAAGGTACGAAAAAGCCACCTCTTTCTCGAAAAAGAGGTGGCTCAGCAATACTCTTGTATGTTAGTTCCAAAGCAAATCATACAGGACTGGTTGGTAAGAGCACTCGACCATGTCTGTCTGTTTTAGGATCGGTAGGGGCGCCGCTTGCTGCGTCCTGATAGCGGATCTGTAATCTGTCAAGAGGGCGCGGCAAGCAGCGCCCCTACGCGGAACATGCCATGATCAGCCGGCAAAGTGGGCGATGCCCACCCTACAAGTTGTCTTTATAAAGTTTATAAGTCAAAGCATCCGCCAGGGCTTGGTATGACGCTTCAATGATATTACTACTGACACCAACTGTTCCCCAACGGGAATCGTGATCGCCAGACTCGACCAACACACGGGTCATCGACTCGGTGCCCCGCCCTGCCGGCAACACCCGGACCCTATAATCGAGCAGCTTAACCTCACCCAATTGCGGGTAAAAACTTATCAAAGCCTTGCGCAACGCCATATCCAGAGCATGGACCGGACCGGTTCCATCGGCAGCCGTATGCTCAACTTTGCCACCAACTTTGACCTTAACTGTCCCTTCCGAAACCGGCGAACGATCACTTTCGCGCAAAGTATCAATCACCCGGAAAGCCGATACCGTGAAGTAGTGTTTAAGCTTACCCATCGCTTTGAGCATCAGCAGCTCGAAAGATGCTTCTGCCCCTTCAAATTGAAATCCCTGATTTTCCAACTCTTTGATCTTTTCCAGGATTTCCATGGTAACCGGATCTTTACTGTCGAGTTTGATACCACACTCTTCAGCTTTCACCAGGATATTGGAACGACCGGACAGATCCGAAACCAACACCCGAGTGCGGTTACCGACCAGTTCAGGACGAATATGCTCGTAGGTTTCCGGATGCCGTTGAATCGCCGAGACATGCACGCCGCCTTTATGGGCAAAAGCGGAATTACCGACGTAGGCCTGGTGCTTATTCGGAACCAGGTTGGCCAGCTCGTAAACATAACGCGAAGCACTGCGCAACATCCTCAAGCTTTCATCGCTGAGACACTCTTTGCCAAGCTTCAACTTCAGTGAGGGAATAATCGAACAGAGGTTCGCATTTCCACAACGCTCACCAAAACCGTTCATGGTCCCCTGCACATGCATCGCTCCGCAGCTGACAGCCATCAGGGAGTTCGCCACGGCACATTCGCTATCATTGTGTGCATGGATGCCGAGCGGTGTCGAAATCACTTTTTTCACCGCGGCCATCATCGCCGGAATTTCATAAGGCATGGTGCCGCCGTTGGTGTCACAGAGAACAATACAATCGACATTGGCCGCAGCAGCCGCCTGCAGGGTCTTGATCGCATATTCAGGGTTCGCCTTGTAACCATCAAAAAAATGCTCCGCATCGTAAATCACTTCAGCCACCCTGCCTTTGAGATAAACCAGCGAATCGTTGATCAGTTCGAGGTTCTCTTCTAAAGAAATTCGCAGGGCTTCGCGGACATGAAAATCCCAGGTTTTACCAAAAATAGTCACCGCATCCGGCTCGGCCTGGATCAGCATCTGAATATTGCTATCCTCGGCCGGAGTGACCTTGGCACGGCGAGTGGATCCGAAGGCCGCTATTTTGCTGTGGTTCAGGGTTTCTTTTTTGATCGCTTCGAAAAAAGTAATGTCCTTCGGATTCGAGCCTGGCCATCCACCCTCAATATAATCGATTCCCAGCTCATCAAGACGCCTGGCAACCTGCACCTTATCCTGAACCTGAAAAGAAATATCTTCGGCCTGGGTGCCGTCCCGCAGGGTGGTATCATAAAGCTGAATCCGACTCATCACATAACATCCTTTCTCATTGGCAGTGGCGACTTACCCGGCATTCTCTACCGACTTATTCAAACCGAAAGCCTCATGTAAAACCCGCACCGCCAGTTCTGTGTACTTCGCGTCAATAACACAGGATACCTTTATTTCACTGGTTGAGATCATTTCGATATTGATCCCTTCTTCGGCAAGGGTCTCAAACATGGTCCGGGCAATCCCCGAATGGGAACGCATACCGACACCGATAATCGAAACCTTGGAAATATTCTCGTTGTGCTTGATGCCGCCGGCATTGATCGTCGGCGCAACCTCTTCAATAATTTTCAACGCTTTTTTACAATCACCCTTAGGCACCGTAAAGGTCATGTCGGTTTTGCCATCCTGGGAGACATTCTGGATGATCATGTCAACGGTGATATTTGCCTCGCTCAATGGGGAAAATATCCGCGCGGCAATCCCCGGCTGGTCCGGCACACCTAAAATACTGATCTTTGCTTCATCCTTGTTATAGGCAATCCCTGAAACCAGCACGGTCTCCATATCCTGATCCTCCTTCATCACCAGAGTTCCCGGCTTGTCATCAAAGCTGGAACGTACATGCACCACGACGTTATATTTTTTAGCAAATTCGACACTGCGGATCTGTAGAATTTTGGCACCCAACGAGGCCATCTCAAGCATTTCCTCGTAGGAAATTTTCTCGATTTTACGCGCGTCTGGAACCATCCGCGGATCAGTGGTAAAGACCCCGGCGACATCGGTGTAAATCTCACAGACATCCGCCTTAAGTGCGGCCGCCACGGCCACCGCTGAAGTATCCGACCCCCCTCGGCCAAGGGTCGTGATATTCCCCTGATCATCAATCCCCTGAAATCCGGCAACGATAATAATCGTCCCGTTTTTCAGATCCTCACGAACCTTCTTGTCGTCGATCTCCTTGATACGCGCCCGCGAATGAGCATGATCTGTCAGCACCGGGATTTGCGAACCGAGATAACTTTTGGCATTGTATCCCATCGATTGCAAACACATTGACAACAGGGCAATGGTCACCTGCTCGCCGGTCGAAACCAGCACATCATACTCACGCTCGCTGGGAAATTCACTGATTTCATCGGCCAGACCGACCAATCGGTTGGTTTCACCGGCCATGGCCGAAACAATGACGACGACATCGTTTCCATCATCAAACGTTCTGGCGACTCGACGGGCGACATTGCGAATTTTGTCCACAGTCCCCACGGAGGTCCCACCATATTTCTGCACTACCAGGGCCATGATCAGTCCCCTTCCTCCCTACTGAAAAAAACCGACAGCACAAACGGTCTGCCGGTCTAGCTGAAATGTCCTAAACTGCTGGAAAGTCTCTTTAATAGCAGGAAATACACGACTGGTCAAAAGCTTTTTGCCCAAGGCTTTAAGCTTGTTCAGAGGTTAACCGTTCCATGCTTTACGCAAGCTGTCGAGCAGCTGCATTGCCACCTCGCCGCGGCCGGTCAAAGTAATCTTTCTTGAGTCCTCACCCAAATGCTCCAGAACGATCCATAACCCGGGAATTTCATGGTTATTGAGCCGTTCCGGCCATTCAACCAGAGCAACGCCCTGACCAAAGGCAAAATCATCAAAACCAAGTTCAATCAACTCATCTGGATCACTGAGACGGTAGAGATCAAAATGATAGAGGTCAAGCCGCGCTGAATAATGGTTCATCAAGGTAAACGTCGGGCTGGTGATCGGGGTCCGCGGGTCGACTCCCAGACCACGGGCAATACCACGGGCCAATACCGACTTCCCGGCACCCAGATCCCCCTGTAACAGAACCAGGGCCGGTTGCTCCAGCAACCGGCCCAGTTGAATCCCCAGTTCTAAAGTCTGCGCCTCACTGGCACTGGTAAATGACCAGGTGGACAAGTTCAATCCTCTATCGCCCGAATCAGATCGAGACGCGCAACCACACCGATCATCTTGCCTGCCTCGACAACGGGGAGGAGATGCACTTTATGTTTGCTCATCAGCGCGGCAATCTCCCGCAAACTGGTTTCCGGCGTGCAGACGACCGCCGGTTTGTTGCACAGTTCACCAACCGTGGTCGCCGTCACCCGGTCAACCTGCGCTTTGAAACTCTTCTCACTGTCGAGATAAAAAACCCCCTCAAACAGCGCCATGACCGTCGGAATATGCAGCGGCTTCTGCTGTTCAACCAGGTCGGTTTCACTGATAACACCGACCAGCTTCCCACTGCTATCCAATACCGGCATATTGCCGTAGCGGGTTTCAACAAATTTGCGTGCCAGTTCCTTTAAACTGGTATCGGTTGTCACCGTCA
>WTCI01000302.1 GCA_013138655.1 Desulfuromonadaceae bacterium
TGCAGAAGGTCAACGAGGCAACTGCGCATATGTTCATTGTCAATCCACTTAAGGCCGGCAAACTGCGTAACCTTTTCTCCACCCACCCGCCGATGGAAGAGCGGATTCGCCGTCTTGAAGGGATGCGCGTTTAATTGGCGTCGCGTCCGGACGACAGCCCGCGGCGGGCTGCTTATGAAATTCTCCTGCGGGTCGATGAGGGCGCCTTTGCCGACCTGGTGCTCGATACGACCCTGAACCGCTCGCAACTTGACAGCCGGGATCGGGGGCTGGTGACCGAACTGGTCTACGGCACCCTGCGCCTGCGGGGGCGAGTTGACTTTGCGCTGAGTCGGTTCTGCGATCGACCATTACACCGTTTGCAGCCGGGAGTGCTGCGACTGCTGCGGCTGGGAGCTTATCAGCTGCTGGAGTTGGATCGAATTCCGGCCCACGCGGCGGTCAATTCGAGCGTTGAACTGGCCCGCGAACTGGAAATGGATCAGGCAACCGGACTGATCAACGGGGTTCTGCGGGCTTTGGCGCGAGGCAAGGCGGATATCGACTGGCCGGACACGAGTAACATCCGTCGTTATCTGCAGCATGTCTGCAGCATGCCGGTCTGGTTGAGCAAAGAGCTGATGCGCCTGCTGCCGAATGCCGAGGCCCGGGCCCTGGGTGAAGCACTGGCCCAGCCGGCGCCCTACAGCTTACGGGTCAACACCCTCAAGACGGAGCGCGATCAGCTGCTGGCGGCCCTGGCCGAGGCCGGTCACCAGGCTCATCCCTGCTCGTATGTGCCGGAAGGGATCCTCATCGATAAACGGGGGGATGGGCCGTTGCCGGGGGATGCCGAAGGCTGGTACCAGGTGCAGGACGAGGCAAGCATGCTGATAGCCCACCTGCTCGATGTACAGCCGGGACAGCGAATTCTTGACTGTTGTGCCGCACCCGGCGGGAAAACCACGCACATCGCTGCTTTGACCGATAACCGGGCAGAGATTGTCGCTCTGGACAAGCATCCGCAGCGGGTCGAACTGATCGATCAGGGAGCTGAACGGCTCGGCTGCAGCAGCATCGCCGCCCGTGCCTGGGATCTGAGCGAAAAACCGGATTTTCTCGCACCGGCGAGTTTCGATCGGGTTCTCCTTGATGCTCCCTGTAGTGGGCTTGGTGTGCTGCGCCGCAACCCGGAGAGCCGCTGGAACAAGTCGGCGGTCAATCTCCGTGAGCTTGCCGTGTTGCAACGACAGCTTCTGGGGAACGTTGCGCCGCTGGTCAAGTCGGGCGGCAGGCTGCTTTATTCGGTCTGTACCTTCAGCTGGGCCGAAACCGACGAACAGGTGACGACCTTTCTCGCGGATCACCCGGAATTTCGGCTTGAAGACCTGCGTGAGCAGGCCCCGCCGGAATGGGTTGGGCTGTTCACTGAAAAAGGCACCTTGCGCAGCTATCCCCATCGGCATACTGGGATGGATGCGTTTTTTGCTGCCCGTTTCCGGCGGTTGGACTGAGATAGCAGAGCGAACACACAGGTTCGCCCCTACATAATGAAAAAACGATACAAGGGGCGACCCGGTGGGCCGCCCAGATTTTGTTCCTGATTCCCCGGAGTTATTCCATGATCAAAATTGCCCCCTCAATCCTCTCCGCCGATTTCGCCAAGCTGGGAGATGAAATCAAGGCCATCGAAACCGGTGGTGCCGATTACGTCCATGTCGATGTGATGGACGGGCACTTTGTGCCGAATATCACCATCGGCCCGTTGATCATTGAGGCCGTTCGCCCAGTCACCAGGTTGCCCCTTGATGTCCACCTGATGATCGAGAATCCCGACCAGTACATCCCCGCCTTTGCCGAGGCCGGTGCCGATATCATCGTCGTCCATGCCGAAGCGACAACCCATCTGCATCGCACCGTCCAGCTGATCAAGTCACTCGGGAAAAAAGTGGGTGTCTCACTCAACCCGGCAACCCCACTTTCGGCTCTGGAGATGATCCTGCCCAATCTCGACCTGGTGTTGCTGATGACCGTCAATCCCGGTTTCGGTGGCCAGTCGTTCATTCGTAACTGCCTGCCGAAAATTGCTGAATTGCGTCGCCAAATCGAGGCCCTGGGGCTGCCGATCGAACTGGAGGTCGACGGCGGGGTGAAGGTGGACAATATTGAGGAGATCGCTGCCGCCGGGGCGGACGTTTTTGTTGCCGGCAGTGCCGTGTTCGGCGTCGATGACTATGCCGCGGCCATCGCCCAGCTCAAGGAGAATGGCCGCATCGGGCGGGCCGGATGAACTCCCTGCAGCAGGTGACTGAACAGCTGGCGCGTTACCCGGCCAAGCCGATAGTGCAAGGGAAGTTACGATCTGCCGCGGTTTTGGTGCCGCTATTCCTGCGGCATGACAAGCCCTGGATTCTTTTTACTCGCCGCACCGAACAGCTGAAAAATCACAGTGGGGAAATCTCCTTTCCCGGTGGCGGGGCTGAAGAGCAGGACGCTGATTTCTGGCAGACGGCGCTCCGCGAGACGGAAGAAGAGATGGGAATTCGTGCGGCCGATGTCAGGCGGCTCGGACAACTGGATGATTTTTATTCGATCCATGGTTACCGGGTGAAGGTTTGTGTCGGCAGCTATGTCGATCCTTACCCCTATCGGGTTGATGAAAATGAAATCGCCGAGGTGATCGAACTGCCGCTGGAACGGTTGTGCGATCCGCAGATTTATCACCAGGAGGATTGGCAGCATAAAGGGCGGCTGTTGCCGGTCGATTTTTACCAACTGGACGGGCACAACATCTGGGGGATGACAGCGGGGATTCTCAAGCAATTGCTACAGTGTCTCGAACCGATCTTTACCGCGGGGCAGGCAGCAGTCGATCCAGGGCGCCCTGCTCATCTAGAGCAAACAATTCATCACAGCCGACGATATGGCGATAGCCGATAAAAATGCGCATCGAATATTGCCATCTTGTCTCGGAGGCAGGCAATGGGAGTAATTAAATATCTGGTCGGTCTGCTGCTGTTTTCCCTGTTTGCCTGTAGTGGGCCGGTTGACGTCGGTCCCGGACTGGCCAAGGTGAGTCACCAGTTCAGTGAGGCGATGCGCTGGCGGGACTATCTTGGTGCCGCACATTTTTTACAACAGGATTTGCGGTCAACATTCCTTGAACAGTTTCAAAATGATGAAGACCTGTATATTGTCGAAAGTCGCATTGTTAACATTAATCTGAATAAGGCTGATGGCACTGCCGAGGCTGACTACCTGCTGGAATACTACCGCTTACCGTCCTCGCGGGTCAAAAAATGGCGCTGGTTGCAGCAATGGCAACTGTGCCGGGAAAAGATCACCCAGCCTGGTATCTGGCAGATTAAAAACGCCCCTCCACCTTTGCCCTGAGGTGATGAAATTCGTTATTGACCCTTTTGCTAACAAATTGTTTTTTCTCAAATTTAAACCCGGTTTTTTACTTGAATTGGTGAAAAAATAGCCTTGATTTCAGACTATCGTTTATGGTATCAGTCTGCATACTGTATACGATATCAAGTCATAAAAACAGCCAAAACATCGGCTGATTCTCACCGCTTACGGGGTTTACGGCCTTCCTTTTGGGAGGTCGAAGCAGGTCATAGGAGGCCGGTTTGTCACAGGTTGCTTTTTCCAGCTGGGGAAGACAGGTTATCGATAATCGGCAGGGTGGCGATGTTGAAGTTGAAGTCGCCAAGAAGAAACTGCCGATCACCTTTGGTGGTGAAAAAAACATTGCTGCGTTCATGGGTTGGGATGGATTGATTCTTCATGATCCCAATGTTGATGTGGTGGCGATGGCCGCGGAATATGCCAAGCGGGTGCAGGAGGATTACTGCTGCGCCAAATGCTCTCCCGGGAAGAAGGGAACCCGGGTTATGCAGGATACGTTGGCGCGGATCGTCGGTGGGCAGGGCAATGAGGGTGATCTGGATACCCTGCTGAATCTTGCCGATCTGCTGCAGAATTGTAAATGCACCCTCTGTCAGACTTCGGCGGTTCCGGTTGCCGATACCGTCAAGCATTTCCGCGATGATTACCTTGCCTACATTCGTGGTGAAAAGAGAGACAAGAAGGCGGTCGAGTACAAAGTCAAGATGACCGCGCACTGTCAGGACAAGTGCCCCGCGCACGTCGACATCCCCGCCTATGTTGAGGCGATCAAGGAGCTCCGCTTCGACGAGTCGCTGGAAATTATCCGTGAAAGCATGCCGTTGCCGTCGGTTTGCGGCCGCGTCTGTCCACACCCCTGCGAGACCGCCTGTCGTCGTGCAAATGTTGATAAGCCAATCAATATTATGGTGCTTAAACGAACGGCATCCGACTACGAGTGGCAGCACAACCTTCAGCCACCGATGCAACCGAAGCCGAAAAAGGATAAGACGATTGCCATCGTCGGTGCCGGCCCGGCCGGTCTGGCGGCTGCCTATTACCTGGCTCTTGAGGGTTATCCCTGCACCATTTACGAATCCCTGCCGGAAGGTTTCGGAGGCGGCATGATTGCGGTCGGTATTCCGGCTTACCGGATGCCGCGCCATATCCTGCAGCGCGATATCGACATTATCAGCTCCATGGGTGTCGAAATTATCTACGATACCCATATTGGCAAAGATATCACCCTGATGGAACTGAAGAAGAAATTTGATGCGGTCCTCCTGGCACCGGGTGCTCACAAGTCGAAGCCGATGGGTGTCGAAGGTGAAGAGGAAGGCTACAACGGATTCCTCGCCGGCGGCATCGAATTCCTGCGCGAAGCGTACATGGGCAAACCGACCGGAATGGGTAAAAAGGTCTGCGTCGTCGGTGGCGGTAACACCGCGATTGACTGTGTCCGGGTCGCCCTGCGGGAAGGTGCTAAAGATTCAATTCTGCTCTATCGTCGGACCCGGAAAGAGATGCCGGCCGATTCCTGGGAAGTTGACGGTGCCGATGAAGAAGGCGTCCAGTTTGAATTCCTGGTGCTGCCGAAAAAGATCATCGTCGATGATAAGCGTCAAGTTACCGGTGTCGAGTGCATCCGCATGGAACTGGGAGAACCGGACGATTCCGGCCGCCGTCGTCCGCAGCCGGTCGAAGGCAGCGAATTTATCGTTGAATGCGACACCCTGATCCCGGCCATCGGTCAGGATCCGGATCTCAGTTTCATCACTGAGGAAACCGGCATCGAGATCACCCGCTGGAACACTGTGGTCACCAAGTATGTTCCGTTGAAGAGCGAGGCCGGCCGCGACCTGAACGATGACATGGGAAATCCGCTGTCACGAATTCTGCTGACCGATATGGACGGTGTCTTTGCTTCCGGTGATGCCGAGATCGGCCCGCTGACGGTGGTTGCCTGTGTCGGTAACGCCCACCGCGCCGCCAAGGTCATTCAGCGCTGGCTTGAAGAGGGTAAAGCCTATCTGACCGATGATGATTTCCATGAGGATATCCTCAGCCATCTCGGTGTCTACGACAAGAATGAAGATGTCCCTTGGCTTGATGCGGTTACACGTGTTGAACAAAATGAAATCCACGGCAAAGCGCGGGCCAGCAAGGGGAACTATAATGAAGTCGAGCTCGGTTTCAAGGATTCTGATGCGGTTATAGAAGCAGAGCGCTGCCTGCGTTGTTACCGTGTTTCGATGATTGCCGTTTAACTGCGAACAAATGACTTGAGGCCGAACAGGTCGAACGGGTATCAACCTGCTTCGACAAATGAATTCGGCCGGCTTTTGAGGTGAATATAATATGGTCAGCCTGACAATTGACGGTAAGTCGGTAAGCGTGCCCGAGGAAACCACGATCCTTGAAGCGGCTCGGCAACTGGATATACACATCCCCACCCTCTGCTGGTTACAAAAGGTTACGCCGACGGGTGCCTGCCGAATCTGTGCTGTGGAGATTGAAGGGGTCGATCGCCCGATGACGGCCTGTGATACCCCGGTCAAAGAAGGAATTAAAGTCACCACACAGTCAGAGAAACTGATCAGAACCCGCAAACAGATAATGGAACTGATCCTGGTCAATCACCCCCTCGACTGCCCGGTCTGCGATGCTGGTGGCGAGTGCAGTCTGCAGAATATCTGTTATGACCTGGATGTGACTCAGCAGTCATTTAAATCTGAGAATGTCAACCCGGACACGATAGATGAATGGCCGCTGATCCAGCAGGTTCCGTCCCGCTGTATTCTCTGTGAAAAATGCGTCAAGGTCTGCCATGAGATCATCGGTGCCGATGCCCTGTTTATTAATGACAAAGGCGATCGGGCGTTTATCGACAAAAAGGTCGAAAACTGCGTTTACTGTGGCAACTGTGTTTCGGTTTGCCCGACCGGGACCATGATCTCCAAACCGTTCAAGTTCAAGGCACGCCCTTGGGCTCTGCGTAAGGTACCTTCTGTCTGTACCTACTGCCCCAGTCAGTGTCAGATCGATATCAACGTCCAGGGGAACGAAATCTTCCGCGTCACTTCAGACGATGAGGGGACAACCAACAACGGTAACCTCTGTATCGGTGGTTTCTTCGGCTATAGTTACGTGAACAACAAAGCCCGTTTGAGTGAGCCGCAGGTTAACCAGGAACTCGTGTCATGGGAACAAGCGTTTGAGACCTTTGTCGCTGATGTTGAGCGCATTAAGTCGGAAAGCGGTGCCGAGGCCATTGCCGGGCTCTCTTCGCCACGTCTGACCAATGAGGAGAATTACCTGTTCCAGAAGCTGTTCCGGGCCGCTATCGGCAGCAACAACATAGATTCTGAAGCACGTTTCGGCGCTTTGCAGACCCTGCGAGCTCTCGATAAAGGTCTCGGATTAAGAGGTGCCAGCAACCTGCTTTCAACAATCGGCAAAGCCGATGCCGTACTGGTGTTCGGTGCTGATCCTTCAGCAGAAGCTCCCGCTGTGGAGTGGCAGATTCACGAAGCGACCCGCCGGAAAGATGGCAAACTGGTGATTGCCAACATGCGGCAACTCAAGTTGACCAAGTTTGCCGACAGTCAGCTGACTTACAAACCGGGGAGTGAAATTGCCCTGGCTGACGGATTGGGTCGTCTGCTGCTGGACCGTGGCCTGCTTGATGAAAAATACCTGTCCAAAGCTGTTGCCAATCTGAGCGAACTTAAAAAGCAGTTGGCCGCTGTTGATTTAAAGAAGGTTCTGGCTGCCACCGGCCTGAGTCGTGAGGCCTTGGAACATGCCGCCGATATTATCGGTCAGGCGAACAACGTCGCGATCATTTTTGGCGCCGATATCAGTAAATGTTCTCTCGGCACCGCTAAGTCGGCAGCGATTGCCAACCTGGCAATTCTCAGCGGCGCCTTGCGTGATCAAGGCGGTCTGTTTCCGCTGGATGAAAAAGGCAATATGCATGGGCTGCTCGATATGGGAGTTTACCCTGAGTCCTTACCGGGATTCCAAGCCTACGAAGAGAACAAAGAAAAGTTCTCCCGTGCCTGGGGATGTCAGTTGCCGGCAGGTGGTCTTGATGCTGAAGGTATCCTGCAAGGGATTGAAGATGGCAAGATCCGCCTCCTCTATCTGGCGGCGACCAATCCGCAAAGCTTCCCGAACAGTAATCGCTGGATGAAAGCCTTGGAGAAAGTTGAAGTATTGGTCGTACAGGACATCTTCCCGACAGCGGTGACCAAGCTGGCGAAAATCGTTTTACCGGGAGTTACCTTTGCGGAAAAATCCGGGAGCGTAACTTCCCTCGATCAGCGGGTGCGTGCTCTGGAGCAGGCGATCCGCCCGGTTGGAAAAGCCCGGGAAGACTGGGAAATTTTTGCCGAACTGTATGGTCGCCTGGCTAAGAAGTCAGTGACATTCAGCCGGTCGAGCATTCTGAGCGAACTCAGTGACCTGACCTCTCTCTATGGAGATGTCTGCTTTACCGGTGAGGATCGCCTCCGCCCCTGCTTGAAACAACCATACCGCCCGGCTGACAAAAGTTTCCAGTATCAGCTGGTTTCGGTGAACGAGGAAGCAGAAGGTCTGCAACTGCTGTCCGGGAAATCGCTCAGTCATTTTGGGACGACCTCAACCTGGGCGCCTGCACCCTTGGAAATTGAACCAGAAGGCTTGATTCAGATCAACTCAGCTGATGCTGAGGCCGTGGGTGTTAAGGATGGCGATGCACTTAAGCTGACCAGTGGGACAGGCTCCACAATCGGTAAGGCAATGGTGACTGATACTGTCCCTCAGGGCTTGATTTTTGCTCCCTACAATTTTGTTGAGCTGGGAATCCAGCAGCTGATGCCGGATGGTAGCAACCGAACCTCGGTGCAACTGGCTAGAGCTTGATTGACTCTGTATGATGCTTTTAACGCCCCGGGGAACCGGGGCGTTTTTGTTTGCCCAGCGAAGCTGGCAAACCCGGCCTGTTGCAAGAGACAGGCGTTACCCCGATCAGGGGGAAGACAATCCGAATCGCAAGGGCGTGAACTCCCTCGGAGTCACGATCCACACCAGCTACACCCGGATCAAGAGAGAGAAGGTTCGCGAGTTCAAAGCGATAAAAATGAACTCATGGCGCAATGCCGCCAGCCCCCTGTCCAGCTACGCTATTCCCAAC
>WTCI01000098.1 GCA_013138655.1 Desulfuromonadaceae bacterium
GGTGAGATCATCAGCTGTGATGACCTGCCTCCCGACATCGCCAAGGTGCAAAATGCCGCACCGCTGAACGACTCGCAAGTCACGAATGAGGGCATCGACATGGGACAAGTGATTGCGGACATCGAACGCCAGATGATCCAGCAGGCCATGGATCTGGGGCAAGGAGTCAAAGCCAGGGCGGCTGAATTACTGGCGATCAACCGCACCACCCTGGTGGAAAAAATCAAACGGCTGGGGCTGTAAAAAAGGCGGGGACAGAATTAAATTCTGCCCCCGCTTATTATTGCAGTTTCTTCTCCCTCTTTTTCCGCTCATTCGCATCAAGATACTTTTTACGCAAACGAATCGATTTTGGCGTCACTTCAACCAGCTCATCATCAGCGATATATTCCAGGGCCTGCTCCAATGACAAGATCGTCGCCGGGGTCAAGCGGAGGGCTTCATCCGTGCCGGAGGCCCGTACATTGGTCAGTTTCTTCCCTCTGCAAGCGTTGACAACCAGGTCGTTCTCCTTGGCATGCTGCCCGATGATCATCCCCTCATAGACCGCAACCCCGGGACCGATAAAGAGGGTACCACGGTCCTGCAGATTGAACAGCGAATAGGCGATCGACTCGCCGGCGTCCATGGAGATCAGCACCCCGTTTTTGCGCCCGGCAATCGGCCCCTTGTAGGGTGCATACTCATGGAAAGAGTGGTTCATCACCCCGGTCCCGCGGGTCTCCGTCATGAACTCGGTCCGAAAGCCAATCAGGCCCCGCGCCGGAATGATGAATTCAATCCGGTTGGTCCCTTCCATCGGCTGCAACGACACCATCACTGCCTTGCGGGCGCCAAGCTTTTCGATCACTGTCCCCTGATACTCTTCCGGCACATCGATTGTCAGGTATTCCAGCGGCTCACAGCGTTGGCCATCGATCTCGCGAAAGATAACCTCCGGCTTGGAGACCGACATCTCGAAGCCTTCGCGGCGCATATTTTCGATCAGGATCGACAGGTGCAACTCACCACGCCCTGAAACCTTGAAGGTATCGGTATTATCGGTATCCTCGACCCGTAGCGAAACATTGGTACGCAGCTCTTTCATCAGCCGCTCACGGATATTTCGTGAAGTGACATACTTCCCCTCACGCCCGGCAAAGGGAGAGTTGCTGACCATGAAATTCATCGACAGGGTGGGTTCATCGATCGCCATATAAGGGAGAGCCTGTGGATTCTCTGCACTGGCCAGGGTTTCACCGATCCCCAGTTCATCAAACCCGGCAATAGTGACGATATCTCCGGCGATCGCATCCTCGAGCTCGACCTGCTGCAGCCCCTGGTAGCCGAGTAGCTTGGTAACCCGACCGTTTTTGATATGGCCATCCTTATCGATCCAGGCAACAGTTTCCCCCGACTTAACCCGGCCGTTGGAAATCTTGCCGGTGGCAATCCGGCCAATAAACTTGTTGTAGGTGATATTGGTCACCAGCATCTGGAATGGCGCGTCAAGATCGACCTGCGGCGGATCGACCCGGTCGCGGATCATCTGGAACAACGGCTCCAGATTATCCGAATCATCCTCCAGCTCTTTTTTGGCAATGCCGTTTTTGGCGCTGGTGTAGACGATGGGAAAATCGAGCTGTTCTTCGTTGGCATTCAGCTCGCAGAACAGGTCGAAAACCATGTCGACCACCTCTTCCGGGCGAGAGCCGGGACGGTCGATCTTGTTAATCACAACGAGCGGTTTCAGACCCAGGTCGAGAGATTTCTTCAACACGAAGCGGGTCTGCGGCATCGGCCCGTCAAAAGCATCGACCAGCAGCAACACCGAATCGACCATCTTCAGAATCCGCTCAACCTCGCCGCCGAAATCGGCGTGCCCCGGAGTATCGACGATATTGATTTTCAGATCACCATGGTGAACCGAGAGGTTTTTCGAGAGGATCGTGATCCCCCGCTCCTTCTCCAGGTCGTTGCTGTCCATCACCCGCTCGGTAATGGCCTGATTTTCACGAAACACCCCGGACTGAATCAACATGGCATCGACCAGCGTGGTCTTGCCGTGATCAACGTGGGCAATAATGGCTATGTTGCGAATCTTTTCTGACATCAGCTAAACCCTTTATAAATCGTATTTTTTTAAAAGACGGACGATTATGCCAGAAAGCAACTTTTCAGCCAAGGAAAAAGGATAACTCACGAAAAAGAAACGTTGCGGATCCCTGCTGGACGCCACGCCGGTGAAATCACATGACTCCCCTTCCCTTTCACCTCAAGCAGGCTACCCGACATGACACTGAACTCACCGTGGCGATCGTTGACCTGGTCGAGGGCCTCGGTCAACTGCCGGCGGCGACGCTCTTCCGGCAGCAACAGCAATTGTTGATCTCGGTCCTGCAAGTTCGACAAGCGCACTCCAAGCAGGCGGACCGGTTGGGTCAACAACAGACGATCGAGAATCCGCAACGCCGCCTGGTAGAGCTCTTCACTGCGACAGATCGGCTCGGCCTGGATCTGTTGTCGGCTGAAAGTAGAAAAATCGGCGTAACGCACCGTCAGGGTCACCGTCCGCCCGCTCACCCCGTAACGACGCGCGCGGCGGCAGACCATCTCGGACAATTGCAGTAGAAAGCGAGCGATCTCATCCCGTTCGGAAATATCCCGTTTCAGGGTCATGCTGTGACCGACCGTCTTCACCTCGGCCTCCTGTTCCGGAGACAGCACCGGTGAGTGATCGATTCCCCGTCCCATCAGTGCCAGCCGCTCACCGACAATGCCGAACTGCGCTTTCAGCTTTGGCACCGGATAACGCCCCAGCTGACCACAGGTAAAGATCCCCAGGCGGTTCAATTTGCACGCGGTTTTGCACCCGATGCCGCAAATTTCGCCGACCGGCAACCCTTCGAGCAGGTCGGCAACAGATTCCGGCGGGATCAGGGTCAAGCCATCCGGCTTGTGCATCCCGGAGGCCAACTTGGCGAGCAGTTTATTGGCAGCGATACCGACGGAACAGGTCAGACCGAGGTGGATTTTGATGCGTGATTTAATCAGATAAGCGATCCGTCGGACACTGCCGAAAAGCCCCAGGGAACCGGAGACATCGAGAAAGGCCTCGTCGACGGAAAAAACCTCGACCAGCGGCGTGTAATCCTGAAAAATTTTGATAATCTGTGCGGAAACATGGGCGTAAAGCCGATTGTTCGCAGCGACCAGCTGCAACTGCGGACACTTCCGGCGTGCCTCGTAGAGGGTCATCCCGGTCTTGACCCCGTAGGCACGTGCTTCATAGGAACAGGTCAGAATGATGGTCCGCTGCTGACTGCCGACCACCGCCACCGGCACCCCACGCAACGCCGGATTCGACTGCTGCTCAACCGCAGCAAAAAAGGCGTTCATGTCGATATGCATGATGATTCTGGCCATCAGAGCGCTTCGATCCGTTCCAGCTGCCACCCTCCTTCGGTCAGATTATAAACCAGCTCGTACAGCGCCCCTTCATCGGTGACATGAAAATGGATCAGGATTGTCTCTCCGCATCGCTCCCGCCAGATGTTGGTCACCTGATGCACCCGGTGCTGTCGGCGATTCAGGTCGAACCAGACCGGTCGGATCTTTCCTCCCGGCCCGTGAATCACCCCGACCCTGATCCCCTCAACCTTCTCCTGCATAACTAAACCAGCGACCGAACAATACCGGTCACCTTGCCGAGGATGACGATCTCACCATCCTCGGGACGCAAGATGATCGGTTGCAAACGACTGTTTTCCGGCTGCAGTCGGATGGCATCCCGCTCGCGAAAAAAACGCTTGAGAGTCGCTTCTCCATCAAGCATCGCCACGACGATATCGCCATCATCCGCGGTATTCTGCGGGCGGACAATTGCCAGATCGCCGGGAGCGATCTGCGCCCCGATCATCGAATCCCCTCGGACCCGCAAAACAAAGGAGTCCTTCCCCCGGACCAGCGAGGGATCGACAGATAAATAGCCCTCAATATCCTCCAGCGCCTCGCTCAACGGTCCAGCCTGTACACTACCGATCAGCGGCAGGGTCAGGCTCCCGGCCGAACGGCCAAGCAGAACAATGCCCCGCGAACTGCCCGTGGCCCGCCGGAGAAAGCCTTTCTTCTCCAAGGCCCGCAGATGGCGGATCACCCCCAGGTTCCCGCGTACCTTCAGGTGGGCAGCGATTTCCTGCAGGGTTGGAGCATAGCCCTGCTGCTCCAGATACCGGACGATAAAATCGTAAACCTGCTGTTGTCGGGTGGTCGGTGCAGACACGGTCATCTCCGCAAAGTCGTTGGTGTCCATCCGGAAACCCGGATGGACACAACGTCGTTTCTGATTTGGAAACGAGCAATTTTTTGCAAGGTCAAGGAAATCAAGGGATTGCGAGGAGACGTACATCAGTACGTCGCACAAGCAAGCCTGTAGATTGACGCAGAGATTGCGAAAAAGGGCCGTTTTCAGGCAGAAACTAGTTACTATAAAGTAACTATCACGGCTCAACACGAGGGTCAAGGAAAAGCGGATGGGTCCAGAACGGGAAAAAAGTTACTCAAATACCGCGACGGCATGGGGAGTTCTGATCAGAATTCAAACTCGTAAAGGATATCGATCGCCGATTGCAGGCCGCTGACCGCTTCGAGGACCAGTTTCGGCAGAACTTCATACCGCAGGGTGATTTCGGTAAGCGGCGAAAAGATGCCGACCCCATAGCCGACCTGAACCCCCGGCAACAGGTAACCGCTGACTTGAACCTTGGTATCGCTCCCCTCGCCACGGGTATCGACAGCCAGATTCTGAACACCGAACGCTTTGCCCACCTCACTGATGGTGCCTTCGCTGCGGCCGATTCCGGCGCCAACCAGCATGGCTGCCAGCATAGTATCCTGCGACGAACCGGAACTGGAGCCGAGGGAACGGCCACGCAGCAGATAGGAGATCGCTTCCTGCTGCGACATCGCCGGTTCCGAGTAGATGGTAACTTTCGGCCGTTGGGCCTCCCCCCGCAGGCGAATGCCGGCGGTCACGTTGTCGCTGGTCGATTCCGGACTGCGAATGGCATCAACATCGATAAAAGGCTTTGACAGGGGTCCGGAAAACAGCAGTACCCCCTTGTTGATCAAGAGATTCTGGCCGAAAGCCCGGTAAGTCCCTTCGCGCAGGTCGATACTGCCATGGCCGCTCAGCGGCTGGTTGACCGACTGCTTGATCGCCAGAGTCCCTTCCAGATCGGCCTTCAGGCCAAAGGCTTCAATTTTAACATCGTCCAGCAGTGTCACCTCTAAGGCCAGAGATAAAGGTGACGCCCGTTTGACCCGGGAGGCGTTCGGGTCATCCAGGACCACCACATCGTCCGAAAGACGCACCGACTCCCGGGGCAGGGTTTTGACCTTGATCCGGCCGGAGGGGACCAGGATTCCCCCAGTCAGAGCCAGCTGCTCCGACTGCAGTTCGAGACGCAGGTCAGGACTGATCAACAGACTCAGTTCGGGTTCAAGGCTAAACCTGTGACGATCCCCTTGCAGGGTCAGCCAACCGGTGACCGGGGTCTGTTGCCAGGTAACAGCTCCAGCCAGTTCCGCACGCCCCTCCCCGAGCATCAGGTCGCCGTCCAGTCGGGCCTGGTAACCATCCAGATCAAGCTGAAGGTTGATCTGCTCGATATCGGACGGCAGGGTCTTACCACCGAGGCGGCCATCATGCAAAGAAACCGTCCCGGACAGCTGCGGTTTTTTCAAGAAACCGGAGACCTTTCCAGCGGCGTTAACGGTTCCGGAGATTTCTTCAAGAGGATCAATCAGCGGTTGCAGGATGACCAGTTGCAGACCGGAAAGGTGAAACTCGCCCTGGAGCGTTTTTTCCTCCTGATAAGGGGCCAGTTGCAGGCTGATATCGCCCTGCCCGAGCTGCTCCGAGCGCAATACCAGTGTTGCCCGAGCGGACGTTTCATCGAGCGCCGCGCTCACCTCCAGTTGCTGATAATCCGCCTGCAGTTTTTGTCCAACCTGTTCAATTTCGAAACGACCACTGCCTGCTGACAGCTCGACCTTGATCCGGGGCTTCT
>WTCI01000157.1 GCA_013138655.1 Desulfuromonadaceae bacterium
CAGTGATTCAAATTCCGGGGCTTTTTGCTGGAGAAAGTTGTTGCTCAGGTTGATCCTCCGCTGGCGGAATTTCTTGTTGTTGGTGTGATAGTAGATCCCGGCTTGTCGTTCATTGCCAGCGAGGTCATGGGCAACCACCCGCGGAACGAAATCGGCATCTTTCATGTCGAAAGGATAGACAAAAAGACAGGCATAGATTTCAGATTCCTGTTGAAAACCGGGGAAGAACAGGTTGCCAATTTGCACGCCGGTTTTTTCCACCTCTTCATTCAACCGATAGGTCACCAGCCCACTTCCCCCTTTGGTCAGGTTATGGGCCTTGCTGAGAACCGAGATGATAGGCGGACGGGTATCGTAGGTGAACGGAAAAAGCTGTTGGCTGAGGTTGCCTTTGCCCAGGTGGTAGACGGCCTGATCCCCGGCAATAATTTCAATTTGCAGCCCGCCCTGTTTCAATTTTAGCGAACTGAGGTTCAATTCGAGACGAGCATTCTTGGTTTGTGCCGGGAATGTCTGGTTGGCCAGAAGCAGGCGGTTCCCTTCCTGCAGAATCGTCACCTGAACCTGTTTCAAGCCCATCCCCTGGTCATTCAACTCAAGGAACAGCGGAGTCTTATGGGAGATGGTTCCGGTTCCGGGAGTCAAGGTAACGAGTGGACTGGCGGTGTCGCGAAAATAGAAAACGGTGGCCGCAATCAGTCCGAAAATGATCAGTAAAAGAAAAAGTTTTTTAATCGATTTCAATGGAAACCTCGCAGGGATGGGTTATTTAGGTGGCGAAAAAAAAACCATCGTGACCACACTTTTATCACTGCAGTCACGATGGTTGATGATTGTCGGTCGTGGGGTCAATTTTGTCAAGAGGGCATAGTGGCCCGTGCGGCTAATCCTATCCTTTAATTCTGGCCCTTTTGCTCGCTGTCTGCGTTGCACCTCTTTGGCTTAACGCAGGCTAGGCCTTCATCGGCACGCCTTGACAGCAATCAAAATGTCTCAGCATTACGCGTCACGATTAGCCGCACGGGCCACTAGGAGTCTGTCCGAGAATACGGGCCGTAGCGAGAATACGGCTGTTCGAGGGCAGATTTTCGTAGGTTTGAGAGCGAATAGCACCGCTATTTGTCGAAAACCTACGGAAATATGAACCGATCAGACGGTTTCGCAGTAGGTTCTTGTATTGTCGGACAGCCTCCTAAGCGTGAATCGCCTCTTTATTAACTGCCAGGGCGGCTTCTTTCAACGCTTCGGCCAATGTCGGATGGGCATGGCAGGTCACGGCCAGATCGTGCACACTGCCGCCGAAAGAGAGCACGATGGTTGCTTCAGCAATCAGCTCCGAGGCATGGGGTCCGACAATATGAACACCGAGGATGCGGCCGGTCTCCGGGTTGGCGAGAACCTTGACAAAGCCTTCGCTCCTGCCGCTACAGAGGGCGCGGCCACTTGCGGCGAAAAAGAATTTACCGGCCCGGTAGGGGATTTCATCCCGCTTTAAACCATCTTCACTACGACCAACGGTGGCGACCTCAGGCCAGGTGTAGGTGACCGCCGGGATGACCTGATAGTTGACGCTGGATTTCTGCCCGGCCAGACGCTCGGCAAAAACCACGCCCTCTTCACTTGCTTTGTGGGCCAGCATCGGGCCCGGGATCAGGTCGCCAATGGCATAAATGCCGGCCACCGCAGTCTGGTAATTTTCATCGACCTCCAGCTGTCCTTGCCGATTGGGTTGCAGACCGACAACTTCCAGCCCCAAACCGGCAGTTTGTGCCCGGCGGCCGGTGGCGACCAGCACCTTATCGCAGCTGATCTGCCGTTCCCCTTTGACCGATGTCAGGGTGACCTGCACACCGTCGTCGGTTGTTTCCAGCCTTTCCAGTTTTGTCTGCAGGTGGATCTCCAGCCCTTGTTTCTTCAGGCTGCGCTGAAGCGTCTGGGCCAGTTGTGGATCGGTCTGCGGCAGCAGCTGCGGTAACATCTCGACCACTGTGACTTGCGAGCCGAGGCGGCTCCAGATCGAGCCCATCTCCAGACCGATGGCCCCGCCGCCGACCACGAGCAGGCGTTTGGGGATTTCGTTCAGGCTTAAGGCATCGCGGGCGTTGATGACCGTGGTGCCGTTGAAGGGCAGGTGTGGCAGTTCAGTTGCTTCACTCCCGGTCGCCAGCAGAATGTTCTTTGCAGAGAGACTCTGCTTATTTTCACTATTTAAAACCTCGACACTTTGAAAGCCATTTATCAGCCCTTTTAAAGAGGCTGTTCCTGCAATTGCAGTGATGCCGTTTTTCTTGAAAAGGCCACTGATGCCCCCGGTCAACTTGTTGATGATCCCTTCTTTGCGGGCCATCATCTGTGCCAGATTCAGTTTCACACCCGCAATCTCAATTCCGTGTTCAGCAAGCTCATGATTGACCTTGGCGAACTGTTCGCTTGACTCGAGCAGGGCCTTGCTCGGAATGCACCCTTCGTTGAGGCAAACCCCGCCGAGGGTGGTTCGTTTTTCGACAACGGCGACTTTGAAGCCGAGTTGTGCCGCACGGATAGCGGCAACATAACCGCCGGGGCCAGCGCCGATGACGATCAGGTCGTATCCTTGTTCAGACATTAATTTTCTCCTTAATGGTGTTCAGCGTGGCGATTGGTGTTCAGCGTTGAAACGGATTACATTTCCAGTAACATCTCTTCCGGATCTTCAATATAGGTTTTGATCCGTTTGAGGAACCCGACCGCTTGCTGTCCGTCGATAACGCGGTGATCATAACTGAGGGCGACATTCATGATCGGGTGGATCAGAATTTCGCCAGGAGAGTGTCGGACTATCCGGGCCGAAGCGAAAATTTGGAAGTTTGGTTCGGATAGTTCGACAATTTCCCAAGCGGCAACAAGAATGAAAACATTCCGCACAAGTATAGATCAGCCGCTTGGTTGCCGCAATAAGGGGGCGGAATGACTGGAATAAAAATACCGGTGAAAAT
>WTCI01000107.1 GCA_013138655.1 Desulfuromonadaceae bacterium
AATCGCCGTACGATCCAAACCGCAAACAAGGGCGATCAGTGCGCCTACGAGTAGATCAAAGAGACTCAATCCTGCTTCCTCCGATGCGGAATCAGCTTTTTCCACGAACGCTCGGAATCGACAGGAATACAGCGGGCGGTAATTGTCACACCAGCCTCGTCCAGTTCCGTTAAATGGTCAAGATCACTCGGATCGAGAAAGATCGTGCAACTCAGGCGCGCCTTCCCGGCCCCGGCATGCAGGTTCCCCAGGTTCAACTGCTGATAAACCAAACCGCAATGATAGGCCCGCAGAGCATCCAGTGTGGTACCGAACAGCAGTAGGATTTTACAGTGATCCAGGTCCCCGGAATCGAAAAGTGCCGCGACTTCCTCTACGGTACCGATTTCCACCCGCATCCGGCTGGGAACCGAGGATTTCATCATCATTCTTTTCAGTGGCGTCCCGGCGACATTATCATTGGCGACCACAATACAATCAGCATGCAGATATGGAACCCAGGTCTCCAAAACCTGACCATGGATCAAACGATTATCAATGCGGGTCAGAACAAGACTCATCAAACCCTCCAGAGGGACTTGAAGGACGGCACTTCAGCCGACCCCCTTGAGCATTTCCGCGGGGCGCATAATGGCGTTTTTCGCGTATTCCTTAAGCAGCACAGCCAGCCCCTCCAAATTCTCGCCATGCCTGGCACTCACCGATTTAAGCAGCATCGGCAAACTTACCCCGGTCAAGATTTCAACCTTTTGACTCTGCAGGAATTCCGCACTGATATTGGTCGGAGTTCCCCCGAACATGTCGGTCAGAATGATCACCCCATCCCCGTCACTGCCGACGATCCCCAGCACCTGCCGTAATTCTTCCTGGGCCGCGTCAACCGACACCTCCCGATCAATACTGACCGCAGCAAGCAAAGGAGCCGAACCGATAATCATTTCTGCTGTAGCGATCAGTTCCTGAGCCAATCTGGAATGTGCCACGACGACGATACCGATCATCCTTTATCCCTTAGCAACATCTCGATGGTTGACACGCAGGCTGACTTGAGGATCGGGAAAACACCCCGCAAGGTCTTCAACAATCGATACGCTTCGGTGCCGGCCGCCGGTACAACCGATCGCGATCGTCAAATAACTTTTCCCTTCCTCCCGATAATGCGGTAACAAAAAAGCGAGCATGCGATCCAGATGTTTTCTGAAAGCCAAACAGGTCGGCTGCATGAGGACATATTCTCGCAGCTTGGCATCCAAACCGGTCAAGGGTCGTAACTCGTCAATATAATGCGGATTTGGCAGGAAACGCACATCAAACACCAGATCTGCAGCAGGCGGTAGCCCGTATCGATAACCGAAGGATTCCAGGTTGACAATCAGCAGAGAACCTTTCTCCTCACCAAGATAATTCAGCAGGTGCTCCCGCAACTGGCGTGAATTCAGGTTACTGCTGTCAATAATTCGGGTTGCTTCATCCCGCAGGGAATGCAGCTGTCGGCGTTCCCGTTCAATGCCGGCCAGAACCGTTTCCTCGGCGGCCAGTGGATGGGCGCGACGGGTTTCCGAATAACGACGTTGCAGTATCGCATCAGAGGCCTCAAAAAAGAGGATTTCAAGCTCGCATCCGGCAGCTTGCAACTGTTTCAGGGTCACACGGTAGTCCGCCAGAAAACCCCGATTACGCACATCAATAACGACGGCAATATCAGTCTGTGGATTAAGTCCATCCTGAACCCGCCGCATAAAATCCGGCAACATGACAAATGGCAGGTTATCGACAACAAAAAAACCCTGATCCTCCAACACCCGTGCCGCGGTGCTCTTACCGGAGCCGGATAAGCCGGTGATGATCAACAGGCGACGACTCATTCCAGATTATCTCCGATAATCGTGTGGGCATGCAGACGGGCCGCTTCGGCCATCCGTTTTTCCAGTAGTTCCTGGAATTCGCGGGCACTGTGATACCCCATCTCCTTGAGCAACTGATTGCGGGCCGCGACCTCTACAATTGTGCTGATATTGCGTCCCGGCCCAACGGGAATCTGGATAAATGGCAGCTCAACCCCATGTATTTCAAAGGTTTTATCTTCAACACCAAGCCGGTCATATTCCTTGCCGTCTTCCCATCGCACAAGCTCGACCACCATATCGATTTTCTTCCGCTCGCGGATGGCGGCAACTCCGAACAGGTGCTTGATATTGAGAATCCCCAAGCCCCGTATTTCCATATGATAATGGAGCAGATCCATCCCCTCGCCGAAAATAACTGAGGGCAACTTCAGCCGCACCTTGATCACATCATCAGCCACCAGACGGTAACCACGCAGGATCAGCTCAAGGGCGCACTCGCTCTTACCAACCCCGCTTTCCCCCTGTAACAGGACACCAACCCCCAGAATATCAACCAGAACACCGTGCAGTGTCGAAGTCGGCAGTAACCGCTCTTCAAGAAATTTGGTAATCAGGGAGATAAAGGTGGAACTGATGAGCCTGGTCCTCAGCAAGGGGGTATGTGAGGATCTTGCCTCTTCGATCAGGTAATCGGGAGCTTGCTGATTTTTGGTGATAATCAGACAGGCAAGGTTCAGGGAAAACAGATCCCTTAACTGTCGAACCGCTTTTTCTCGCGACATGGTTTGGAGAAAACTCAGTTCAGTCGACCCAAGAACCTGGATCCGATCCGGATGGAGACTGGTAATATATCCAGCCAGGGCCAAACCCGGTTTCTGGATACGCGGAACACTGATAACCTTAGAAAGGCATTCGCCACCCGCCAGAAGTTCAAGATCGAGTCCGGCCTCTTTTTCATCGAGGATTTCCTGAATAGATAATTCAGCCATTGGCTCAGGTCAGGTTGGTACAGGATTGCACCCTGTAGAATGAAAATCTGCAACCCGGTTTGCGGTAGCAACCAGGCGGCAGGGAAAAATCTGTGCTACCCATCAAGCTTAGTCCTCTGCGCCAAGGATCACTTGGTAAATGGCATTCTGATCTGTTGCATCAAGCAATTTCCGGCGAACCGCAGAATCTTTCAGCAGCTTGGAAATCCGGGCCAGCGTTTTCAAATGGACACCAACCGACTCTTCCGGCGCAATCAGCAAAAAGAACAGGTGGGCCGACTGCCCGTCCATCGATTCAAAATCAACCCCCGAACGACTACGCCCGAAAGCCAGCATGAGCTCAGGAATACCTCCAAGCTTGCCATGGGGGATCGCCACGCCGTCGCCGATGCCGGTACTCCCGAGCTTTTCCCGTTCCTGTAAAACCTCAATGACATCGGCTCGATTGAGTGAAGGTTCACAAGCGACCAGCGCATCGGTCAGTTCCGTCAAAGCGCAATTTTTATCCCGGGACTGCATGTCGGCAACAATCGCCCGAGGATTGAGCAATTCAGTAATTTTCATACCCATAATCTTCAAACCGGCAAATAAAAACGGCGAGCCCTCCTGAAAATAACTGGAGTGCTCGCCGGTTTAAGTTAACGTCCTTGCGGAACAATCAATCCGTAATTACCATCTTTACGGCGATATACGACATTCATTTCTTCTGTATGATCATCGGTAAAAACCAGAAAATCCCTATTCAACAGATCCATCTGCATGACCGCTTCCTCAACAGACATCGGTTTGACAAAGAAAGAATGGCTGCGGACAATCTCCGGGCTCTCATACCCCTCGTCAACGCTGGCCGCAGAAATTACCGCCTTTTCAAACCGCTGCTGCACACCCTCGCTGCCCTTGTGACGCTTCAGTTTTTCCTTGTAACGCTTCAACTGCCGCTCAATCTTGTCAACCATCAGATCGATAGCGGCATACATATTATCTTTTTCTTCAACACTCCTCATGGTCAGACCTTTGGCGACCATGGTAACCTCTGCCCGATGATTGATTTTTTTCTGGACCGACAGCACAACCTGGGCATCGATCGGCTCATCAACGTACTTCTTGACCTTGGCCAGTTTCTCTTCCACATAGCTGCGAACGGCATCACTGCTTTCCATGTGACGGAAGGTAACGGCAATTTGCATAAATAATCCTCCTTCGATAGAAAGACCTTCGGACGAATTCCCCTACAGGTCTAAGTATAACGCAGAATCGGCCAAGACACATCCTCCCGGCCGGATGAGCGGACACCCGCCGGTTAAAATAATCTTTTCCGCTCAGTCGATGAACCCAGACCAAGCATTTCACGATATTTAGTCACAGTACGCCGGGCGATGTTAATCTCCTGTTCTTTCAACAATGCCACCATTTTCTGGTCAGAATAGGGCTTTTTCGGATCTTCCCCGGCGATAATTTCTTTGATTCGACTCTTGACACTCGCCGAAGCAACAGCATCTCCATCAGTGGTATTGATTCCGCTATTAAAAAAATATTTCAGTTCAAACAAGCCCTGCGGGGTCTGAACATATTTATTCGTCGTCACCCGACTGACCGTCGACTCATGCATTTCAATGTCGTCAGCAACATCCCGCAAGACCAGCGGCTTAAGATACTCGATCCCGTGATCAAAAAAAGCCTGTTGAAACTTGACGATACTCTTTGTGACCTTATAGATGGTTCGTTGCCGCTGGTGAATACTTTTGATCAACCAGATCGCACTACGCATCTTATCCTGGATATATTCGTTGGTTTTTTTGTCGACCTTTTCAGCATTGGCCAACGCCTTACGATAAAAAGAATTGATCCGCAGGTGAGGCAAGCCATCATCGTTCTGCGTCACGACATATTCATCACCAACCTTGTTAACATAGATATCAGGGACGATATAATGCACATCCTCTTCACTATAAGCACGCCCCGGGCGGGGATCAAGTTCGGAAATCAGTTTAGCCGCCGCCAGCACCGCATCCAGCGAGACCTTCAAAGCCCTGGCAATCACTGGATATTTCCGTCCTTCCAGTTCACTGATAAAATCCCGAAGAATGGTCGCGGAAAGGGAGTCGGACAGTTCCAGGCGTTCCAACTGCAGGAGCAGGCATTCCTGAAGATTACAACTCGCCACCCCAGCCGGGTCGAACTGGCGAACGCGCTCAAGGGCCTGTTCAAGCACTTCCGGTGGTTGCCCGGAAACCTTGGACATCTCTTCAATGCTGGCGTGCAAATAACCTACGTCATCCAGGTTACCGATGATTTCGGCGACCGCCAATCGCTCATTGTCATTGATGGCAGACACCCCCAATTGCCACATCAAATGATCGGTAAGACTGTTTTTTTTCGTCAGCAGGCTTTCATAAGAAGGACGCTCTTCGCGACTTTCATAATTGTCGCGAGAGTCGCTGCTATTCAGACTATACCCTTCCAGGTAGGTCTGCCAGTCGATATCACCCATCCCTTCCGAATCGGCTTTGATCTCCTGTTCAGGCTGAACATCTGCGACAACGGCCGGTTCTTCCTCTGCCGTAGCAGCAAGGTCTTCCCGCTCTTCTTTCGGATCAACCCCCTCTTCGAGCAGAGGATTTTCCGCCAGTTCTTCAGTCACAACATCGACCAATTCCATCCGCGACAGCTGCAGCAGCTTGATGGCTTGCTGCAACTGGGGCGTCATGACCAGTTGTTGACTGAGTTTAACCTGTAAGCGAAGTTCGAGAGCCATAGTTCCTTCTATCTAAAATCCTGCCGGCGATTAACGTCACTCTAACATTGCCGGTGGCAAAAGTCTTCCATATCAACGGGCATCAAAGTTTGATGCACTCGCAAAAAGTCATGAGATGGCGACGCCATCAAAGTTTGAATTTATCTCCCAAATAGATCTCACGAGCTTTGCTGCTGTTGGCAATTTGTTCCGGAGTCCCGAATTCAAGCACTGCTCCCTGATTAAGGATATAAGCCTGATCGCAAACCCCGAGGGTCTCTCGAACATTATGATCAGAAATCAGAACACCGATACCACGCTCTTTGAGCTGAGAAATAATATTCTGGATATCGATAACCGCAATCGGATCGATCCCGGCAAAAGGCTCATCCAACAACAAAAACGCCGGCTCGAGGACCAAAGACCGGGCAATCTCCACCCGCCGCCTTTCCCCCCCCGACAGGGCGTATCCTTTCGAATCACGGATATGCCCGATATGCAATTCTTCCAGCAATTCTTCCAGCCGCTCTTCCCGTTGAGTCGCCGATAATGTGAGTGTCTCGAGGATTGCCAGCAGGTTTTCCGCCACCGTCAGTTTACGAAAAACTGAGGCCTCTTGCGGCAGATAAGAAATTCCCGAACGGGCCCGTCGGTACATCGGCAAGCCGGTAATGTTCTGATCGTCAAGAAACACCGCCCCTTCATCCGGACTTACCAAGCCAACGATCATGTAAAAGCAGGTGGTCTTTCCCGCACCATTCGGCCCGAGCAGGCCGATCACCTGCCCGGAGCTGACTTGCAGGTCGACACCACAAACAACCTTGCGGTCATTGTAGGACTTACACAATCCCCGGGCTTGCAGTGTACGACTCACTGCTGTTCCTGTTTCTGCTGCGGGAAAAGCACCGCCTTCACACGACCGCTGTGACCGCTTTTAACAATACTGCGATTCTCCCGCAGATAAACCGTTATCTCGTCACCGGCCACCTTGCTTTGCCCCTGATGCACCACAGCATTCCCGTACAAAACCAGGATTTCTTCTGCTTGTCGATAAACCGCCCGATCAGCCGTAGCGGTGCGATCAAGCTGGACAACGCGAACGTTGCCGACGGCTTCCAGACGATCGACCTGCTCTTCATCCGGCAGCGAAAAAACCACCAGTTTTTCACAATACAGGGTGATATCCCCCTGCTTGGCGACAACTTCTCCAGTGAAAATTGCCTGCCGCTGCTGTTGACTTGCCTCCAATTGCTCGGCAGTCACTTCAATCGGCAGCTCGGAGGGTTGGGGTAACGGCTCATTTTCGGCTAAAACCGGGACGGCAACAAGCAACAGGAAGAGCAAAAAAAACTGCACAGTTCTACTCATCAGGTTTCATTTCCCTTTCAGCCGGCAGTAACAACATCCAGACCTCTTTTTTGATCAGCAACTGTTCTTGCTCCAGATCAACCTGCATGCCGATGCCGGTCAGCTCCATTCGTTCGGACAGCAAGCGCACCGGCTCGTCAGTATACAATCGCCGCTGTTGGTCGTCATAGTGGAGCCGTTCAGTATAGAGTTGTTCTCCCCGCTCGGTCTTGATAATCACGTTTCCCCAGACCTCAACCTGCCGCTCTTCCTGATCCAGTAAACCTTGATCAGCTTGTAACCTCACCTGACCAAGCCGGCCGGCTTCAAAAAGAGTCAATTGTACAGTTTTGAGAGACACCTGACCTTGTTGCCGCTGGTATTCAGCCTTGTCAGCATCCAGAGTCCAGCGGCGGCGGCCTTCTTCGGTCTGCGTATAGTGCAGTTGCTCCAAAGCTAAATCAATCTGCTTGGGCAACGCGTTCAAAAGGTCTTCCGGCCTTTGCTGCCGCAAGTGACGCCAGATCACGGTTCCCAAAAACAACACGGCAATGAGAATCAGGATTGCCAACAGGCGACGCAGATTCAACATCAACGCGTCTCCGTTATTGCAGTTATAGACCACTGGCTGGACAAATTAAAAAATTCCCAACGACTGTCGTCAATCTTTAAAATAGCGATCGGTCAATTCTTGCCATTGACCGCAGGCCTTCAACAGCAGGTCACAGATTTCTCGAACGGCACCACGACCACCAGAACGAACCGTCACGTAATCAACCAGCGGCAACACATCAGGAACCGCGTCGGCAACGGTGGCGCTAAAACCAACCCGGCGCAAAATCGGCAAATCAACAATATCATCACCGACGTAGGCAACCTGTTCGTCACCCAGTCCCTGGTCAGCAAGGATCTTCCGATAGGGCTCCAGCTTTGACAAAGCATGCTGATAGAGGATTTCGATCCCCAGCTCGGCAGCCCGCCGGGCCACGACATCCGACTTGCGTCCGGTAATGATGCCGACCTTGATGCCGGCACGCTGCAGTAACTTTAAGCCATGGCCGTCCTTGACATCAAAAGCCTTGAGTTCATTCCCCTGATTGTCGTAAATGATCCGTCCGTCCGTCAGGACGCCGTCAACATCCAAAAGCAGCAGCCTGATTTTAGCCAGCTTTTCGTACATCAAACCACCCCCGCCTTAAGCAGGTCGTGCAGATGGACAATCCCGACCGGCACGGTCCCTTGCTCTTCAGCAAAGACAAATAGCGAGGTAATCGAGTGACTCTCCATGATCTGCAGGGCTTTGGCCGCCAGATTGCGGCGCAGGATACGCTTTGGTGAGGTCGTCATAACCTCTGAAATCGGTTTCTGCAAACTGTCCAACCCATTCTCCATGATGCGCCGCAGGTCACCGTCAGTAAACACCCCGAGCAACCGCTGTTGCGCATCAACAACCCCGGTAATCCCAAGTTTTTTGCTGGTAATTTCAAACAAAGCATCACGCAATAGAGTTTCCGGTGTCACAAGAGGGATATCCGGCCCCTGATTCATCAAATCTTCGACCCGCAGCAGCAAACGTTTACCGAGCGCCCCACCGGGGTGAAAAAGAGCAAAATCTTCCGCCTTGAAACCGCGTTCCTCAAGCAGAGCAACGGCCAAAGCATCCCCCATCGCCAGAGTCGCCGTGGTACTGGCCGTCGGTGCCAGTCCAAGAGGGCAGGCTTCTTCAGCAACACTGATATCCAGATGGACATCACCGGCAATCGCCAGAGTGCTTTTCGGGTTGCCCGACATGGCGATCAGCGGCAAACCCATCCGCTTGATCACAGGAAGAATACGACAGACTTCTTCGGTCTCACCGGAATTGGAAATGGCAATAACGACATCCCGTTTGGCCAGCATGCCGAGGTCGCCATGGATCCCTTCCGCCGGATGGAGGAAAAAAGTCGGGGTGCCGGTCGAAGCCATGGTTGCCGCGATCTTCTGACAGATCAGGCCCGACTTGCCCATCCCGGTTACAACCACTTTTCCCCGGCAAGCAAGAATCATCTCGATCGCCTTGGTGAAAGCTCCGTCAAGCCGTGATTGCAAGGCCAAAATAGCATCCGCTTCGACTTGCAAAACCCGTTTCGCAGTTTCAATCAGCAACTTTCGACTCCCGTACAATTTTGCTTGAAAATCGCATCGATCGCTAAAACCTGCTGCAACATTGACTTGACCTGAGCGAGAGGCAGGGAATTGGGGCCATCACAAAGAGCCTGATCGGGATTTTCATGAACCTCCCAGAATAAACCATCAATCCCGGTTGCGGCAGCTGCACGGGAAAGGGCACCAACATACTGCCGCTGTCCGGAAGAAGTTCCCCCAGCACCGCCCGGCAACTGCACCGAGTGCGTTGCATCGAAGATCACCGGGTAGCCCATCTCGCGCATGATCACCAGCGAGCGCATATCGGTCACCAGGTTGTTATAGCCGAAGGACGCGCCCCGTTCAGTCAGCAGAATCTGATGATTGCCGGTCGATTCAATCTTCTTGATGCCATGCTCAACATCCCAGGGAGCAAGAAACTGCCCTTTTTTGAGATTGACCGGCTTGCCGGTTTCGCCAACCGCCACCAGCAGATCGGTCTGCCGGCTGAGAAAGGCCGGAATCTGCAAAATATCGAGCACCTCGGCAGCAGCGGCAACCTGACTGACATCATGGACATCAGAAATCACCGGCAGGTTAAATTCGTTTTTGACCCGCCCTAAAATCTGCAATCCCTTGTCGACACCGAGCCCCCGGAAGGATGTCACCGAGGTCCGGTTCGCCTTATCGTATGAAGCTTTAAATATCAGCTGGCAACCGAGTTCTTCGGTGATTTCTTTAAGTCGCTCAGCGATACGCAGGGTCAGCAATTCATCCTCGATCGCGCAAGGGCCGGCAATCAGAACCAGCTGTTTGTCTCCACCGAAAACAACCGATCCGACAGTCACTTGTTTCATGAGGCTACTCCTGACGCTGTTTCAGACAAGCACCGACAAAAGACTCGAAGAGCGGGTGTGGCTCCATCGGTCGGGATTTGAATTCAGGGTGGAACTGGCAACCGAGGAACCAGGGGTGATCCACCAACTCAATGATTTCAACCAGATCCGACTCAGGATTGATCCCGGAGAGAATCAGACCGCATTTCTGCAGCTTTTCACGGTAAGCATTATTGAATTCGAAACGGTGCCGATGACGCTCACTGAGAAGCTCCGCCCCGTAAATTCTCCTCACCAGAGTCCCTTCGACCAAGGCACAGGGATAAGCCCCGAGACGCATGGTTCCCCCCTTTCCTTTGACCTTTCTCTGTTCCTCCATGATATGGATCACCGGATTTTTCGCGTCTTCATGGAACTCCGAGGAATGGGCATCCTCAACACTGCAGGCGTGACGGGCGAACTCAACCACCGCCATCTGCATACCGAGACAGATGCCGAAAAAGGGCAGTTTATGCTCTCGAGCATAACGGATGGCAGCAATTTCCCCTTCACTCCCCCGCTCGCCAAAACCGCCCGGCACCAAAATACCGTCAACATCATCGAAAGCACCTTTGACCCCGTGCCGTTCCAGAGCTTCAGAATCGACATATTTCAGATTGACGCGGCAGTTATTAGCGATCCCACCATGAGTCAAAGCCTCGGAGAGCGACTTGTAACTCTCGGTCAGTCCGACATATTTACCGACAATCGCGATCGTCGTCTCACCGGCCGGTTCCTTGACCCGTTCAACAATCCGGTCCCAGGGTTGCAAATCAGGAGTTTTGGTCCAAATATTCAGATAGTCAACAATCCGCTCATCCAGCCCCTGATCATGAAATGCCTTGGGAACTTCATAGATGGTGGCAACATCACGGGCGGTAATAACAGCCTCTTCCGGAACATTACAGAACAGAGAAATCTTCGCTTTCATGTCTCGGGGGATTTCACGATCGCAACGACAGAGCAGAAGGTCCGGCTGGATGCCGATCGCACGCAGATCTTTGACGCTGTGTTGCGTCGGCTTGGTTTTCAGCTCACCTGCCGTGGCAATATAGGGAACCAGGGTCAGATGGATATAAAGGACATTTTCACGACCACGATCAGCGCGAAACTGGCGGATCGCCTCAAGGAACGGCAGCGACTCGATATCACCAACGGTGCCACCCACCTCAACGATGGCAATATCGACCCCTTTGGCATTATCGAGAATCTTCTGTTTAATCTCGTTGGTGATATGTGGAATAACCTGCACGGTACCACCCAGATAGTCGCCCCGTCGCTCCTTGCGGATGACTGAATCGTAAATCTGGCCGGTGGTAAAGTTTGATTTACGCGACAATTTGGCACAGGTGTAACGCTCATAGTGCCCCAAATCCAAGTCAGTTTCGGCGCCGTCGTCAGTGACAAACACCTCGCCATGCTGAAAAGGGCTCATGGTGCCGGGATCGACATTGATGTAGGGATCCATCTTCTGCATCGAAACTTTCAACCCACGTGCCTCCATCAGGGCACCGATCGATGCTGCGGCCAATCCTTTACCGAGGGATGAAACCACACCACCGGTGACAAAGAGAAACTTCGTCTTCATTGTCAATCCTGCTCCTTAAACTTTTATATATGTGATGACCTGCCACAACATTTTTGACAAACCGCATTGGTTACGATTGTGGTCAAATCGAAAGTTGATCTTACACAGAAACAGGACCGAAAGAAAGCCCGATCCTGCAAAAAACTGTCCACATTTGACAAGTCCAGTTAAAATCTTATTTTAATTAGCTGTTCAACTCTGACATCAGCCGAGAAACGTGTTCCAGATCCTCCGGAGTATCAACCCCGTGACAAGCAAATTCGGTCTCGGCGACATGCAGCCGGATGCCGTTTTCGAGAGCCCGTAACTGTTCAAGGTTTTCCAGCGATTCGAGGGGTGTTTTCGGCAACTGCGGATATGCCAGTAACAGATCCCGGCGATAAACATAGAGGCCGATATGACGATAAAGCACAACGCGGTTGAGCGCCTCGGCCAATTCATCTCGTGAAAGATCCCGCGGCCAGGGAATGGGCGCCCGGGAGAAATAGAGGGCCCGTCCGGCACGGTCTTTTACCACCTTGACAACATTCGGATTATAGAAATCGTCAAGCTGGTCGATACGACCGGCCAACGTCCCCATCCTGATTTGCGGATCGTCAAGTAGCGGCTGCACGGCCTGATCGACCATGCGCGGATCGATCAGAGGCTCATCCCCCTGCACATTCACGATCAATTCCGCATCGATCCGCTCTGCGACCTCGGCAAGGCGATCGGTTCCGGTCGGGTGGTCAGCCCGAGTCATCATCACCTCACCGCCAAAGACCTTAACGGCCGTGGCAATTCGCTCATCGTCCGTGGCAACAATCACCTGCTCAACCGTTTTTGCCTTGGAAACCTGATGACAGACATGTTGAATCATCGGCAGCCCCTTGATCAATGCCAGGGGTTTGCCGGGGAAGCGGGTTGATGCGTAACGAGCCGGAATAACTGCTGTTGCCTTGATCGGTTTAATCATGAGCTGCCATCCTTTTTAACCCTTGGACTGAACCTGAAAAAAAGGAATACTGTCGTGAAATTCTGCTGCTGTCAACGATAATTCACCAACTCGATATCTTCATACTTCCTTCGGCAATACAATTCTCGCGATCCGCTTGGTCAGACTATAGATACGTTTTAACTTGTCGGTCATTTCAAATTCCATCTGCAGGGTTTCCAGCCGTTCTTTTTCGCTCTGAGCAAGGCTTTCCACCTGATGTCGTGCCGCATCTTCCAAGCGTTGATTGATTTCACTGCGCATGGCAACCACCTCCTGCGCGGCAACCTGATCATTCTCCTGAACCGCTTTTATCGCGGACTTCAGAGCCTGATAAACCCGCTCGTGTAAAGTCGAAAGAATCAGTCGCATGGTTTTGCTCGGCTGCATGTTATCGGTAATCATTTTACGGCCGATTTGACTCAAGTCTGTCTCCAGAACATCACCGATCCTCTCCAGATTATCAGCAATCTGGCTGAGTTGAAAAAATTTCTCAGCCTGCTCCCTGGTCAGTTCTCGCTTACCGATCCGGTTAAGATAGATCAGGATTTGCGCATGCAGGATATCGGCTGCGTCATCCGCCTTTTCAACGTCCCGGAAGATCCGTTCATCACGCGTCTCCAGAGCGACCCGAGCCTGAGCAAGCATCCCCAGGATATGGTCGCCAAGGTGGCAGGTTTCCAGCCGCGCAACATGCAGGGCCAGCGATGGAGTATCGAGCAGATGATCATCCAGAAACTTCGGCGTCACGATCACACCTTCAGCGGCTTTTTCCCGATCCGGCAGAATTCTCGTCACAAACTTTGCCAGTAGCGGGGTAAAACCGATAAAAAGCACCGTATTGACAAGATTAAACAGGGTATTGGCGTTAGCAATCTGACGTGGGGTTTCCGCCGCCAATTTTGCAAATCCATGTAAATGCTCTTGCACCGGAGAAATCATTCTCGACCAATCCGCCAGGAGATCCAGAAAGGCCAGCCAGATCAACACCCCGGCAACATTGAAAACCACATGGATGACAGCGGCCCTGTGCGCCACACAGGATTTGCCAAGGGATGCCAGAACGGCAGTGAAACAGGTCCCGATATTCGCGCCAAGAGCCAAGGCGATCCCCGCTGGCAATGAGACAAATCCCTGGCTGGCCAGAACAATCACGATACCGGTAACAGCAGACGAAGACTGAACTAAAGCGGTAAACAATCCCCCGACAAGGATTCCAAACAAAGGGGTCTCCATCCGCACCATCAGAGTGAGAAACGGCTGATAGCTGTGCAACGGATACATCGATTCGCTCATCACGTTCATGCCGAAAAAAATCAGCCCCAAACCAAGCAGTATCGCACCGTACTGCTTCAGCTTCTCCTGCCGCCCAAGGAACAGCATGGTAAAACCAACAGCGACGAAAGCCAATGCCAGCTTGGTGACTTTAAAAGCGACAATCTGGGCCGTGATGGTGGTGCCGATATTGGCGCCCAGGATAACACCGATCGACTGACTGAGAGTCATCAGTCCAGCACTGACAAATCCAACCACCAGAACAGTGGTCACCGAGGAGGATTGGATCACCGCCGTTACCAGCGCTCCAACCAGTGCACCACTGAAGCGGTTGGAGGTCAGTCGAGCAAGGATATTCTGCATCCTTGCTCCGGCAGCCGCCTTCAAACCATCGGTCAGCTGTTCCATGCCGAGCAGAAAGAGTGCTAAGCCGCCAAAGACCCCCATAGTCATACCGCCCCAGGACAAACCTGGTGAGAGGGCGTCTGCAGCAAAAACGGCAAACGGAAAACAAACCGCGGCCATCAGGGCAATAAAATAAATTCGTAGACGGGTTGGGGTGGAGAAACTGCTGACTCTCATTCAGGCTCCTGACCGGCAAATTCAACTCATCAATTATAACCGATCCTGAGAGAAACTTGAGTGAGAGTTAATAAAATATCAGGAACGCCGGCGGAAGGCACAAAAGAGAGCGATTGAGTAACCGCAAGAGAGTAACAAGCACGCTTGGGCCATCAGGTCACCGAAGCGGGTATAAAAGGTCACTTCATGACCAAGCCCCACCCGACCACCGAGTTGCTCCGCCGTAAACAAAGAGCTGGCCTGGGTCACCGTGCCGGACGGGGAGATGAAAGCGGATATCCCGGTATTGGCCGAACGGACCAGCCAGATCCGGTTTTCTATGGCCCGGAAGCGGGTCATTGCCAAGTGCTGGTAAGGGGCGGAAGAACGGCCGAACCAGGCATCGTTGGTCAGGTTGACCAACAGGTCAGCTCCCTGCCGAACGTAGGCGCGGGCCAGTTCTGGAAAGATTGCCTCGTAGCAAATCAGCACCCCTAACTTGTGACCATTTAAGGGCAGAGGGTTGACTTCCCCCGGAACGAAATCACCAACACCGACGACCAGCTTATTGATAAACGTCAGCAGATGGCCGAAAGGGACATATTCACCGAAAGGGACCAGATGGATTTTATCAGAGTATCCCGACTCCCGCCCCTCCGGAGTCAGCAAATAAGCCCTGTTATAATAGTCGAACCTCTGCTCATCAATCTGTTTGTAAGCTGGGCTACCGACCAATAGATGGGTGTTCAACTGACCCGGCAAAGCACGCACCTGAGCCGCCAGGGGAATTTCTTCCTGCAGAAAAAAGGGCGTTGCGGCCTCAGGCCAAATCAACAGAGCAGGACTATTCTCTGCCGCCCGTTCGGAAAGTCGCTGATATTGGTCAACTGTCGACTGCCGATATTCCGGGCTCCATTTGACGGCCTGATCAATATTCCCCTGTACTATAGCAACCTGGAGGTGCTGATCCCGCTGATCCAGCGGGTGGCTTTCTCGCCAGACACCATAGCCGAAATGACTGATCGACATCAGCAGCGTTCCTGCTATGCCCAACCAGGCCAAACGGCTTTTCGATTCACTCAGTATCCAGGCGAGGGCGCAGTTCACTGCCACCAGCAGCAAGCTGACCCCGTAAACACCGGTGACATCGGCACTTTGAATCGCCAGAGAAAAATTCTGCTGGGAATAACCGAACAACGCCCAGGGGAAACCGGTCAACAACAGGCCCCGCAGATATTCAAGAGCAACCCAAAGCGGCGGCAAAGTCAACAGGTACGGCAGCTTGAACTGTCCCTTCAGATGACAGGCCAGCCAGGTTGCGACGGCAAAATACAGGGAAAGGTAGAGGATCAGAAACAGGTATGCGAGCAGGGAAAAAAACAGGTTCAAACCACCATAGGTGGTCATCACAATGTTCAACCAGTAAAGAACCGGGGCAAAAAACGCACAACCGCAGGTAAAGCCTGAAGCAAAAGGACGCCGCCGCATCACCAGCAGCAGGGGAATCAGCGCAACCCAGGCCAACGGATATAGATCAGGGCGTGGAAAGGCCGATGCCATCAACAGGCCGGACGCCGCGGAGATTACCAAACTGCGATCAAGACGAAACATCGGGATCAACTTGGCTCAATCTCCACTTCGTTGACCGGAGGGAAGACCCGCAATTGTCGGATCGCCCGTTGATCACCGACAACCACCAGCATCTCGAGCGTACCGATTTTCATCCGTTCTCCGACTGCCGGAACCCGGCCAAGATGCTCCACCACATAACCGCCGACCGTGTCAAATTTTTCCCGTTCCACTTCGATCTCAAAGTATTCTTCAAACTCTTCAATATTCAAGCGACTGTCAATCAGCACAGAACCGTTCGGTTCCTCAATCAACCAGTCATCTTCCAGGTCGTATTCATCCTGAATATCACCGACAATCTCCTCAATGAGATCTTCCATGGTCACCAAACCGGAAGTGCCCCCGTACTCATCGATGACGATCGCAATATGCACCCGGGTTTCGCGAAATTCCCGCAACAGGTCACTGACTGGTTTCGACTCGGGAACCAGACAGGGAGACCGCAGAACGTCATCAAGGGGGAGTTCATCAAGCGGCTGACCCCAGAAGCAGAGCAGGTCTTTGGCGTAAACCAAGCCGATGATATGGTCGTTATTTCCCCGGTAAATGGGAATGCGGGAATGCCCTGACTGTAGAATCACCTTGAGGATGGTACTGAGCGGTTCTTCCGCATCGATACAAACCATGTCCGTTCGCGGCACCATCACTTCACGGACAATGGTTTCATCCAACTCCAGGATCGACTGAAGCATGTCCCCCTCATCTTCGTCAATAATCCCTTTTTGCTCAGATGCGTTAATCAGGTTTTGCAGTTCTTCTTCTGAGCTGGCCTCCGGTCGTCTGAGAAACAGGCCGAGCAAGCGCTTTGTCCAGCCGGAGGACTCCTGAGAACGATCTTTTTCCACCCGCGACACCCTCACTTCCCTGAGTTCAACCGATAACCTTCAGCAGACAAACATTCCTGCTGTAAAATAGTAAAGATTTCCTGTTCACGTGCTTCCATCTGCCGAGCTTCCGCTTCGCTCCCCCGCTCATGGTCATAACCAAGCAGGTGAAGAACACCGTGCAACAGCAAAAACACCAGTTCATGTTCAAACGGGATATTTGCCTCAGCGGCATCAGTTGCTGCCCGCTCCGCAGAAATCACTACATCCCCCAGCAGTAACGGCTGCAGACCCTTTCCTTCCCCTTCCTGCATGGCAAAGGAGATAACATTGGTCGGCCGGTCACGTTGCAGGTAATCACGGTTAATCTTCTGAATCCCAACATTATCGAGAATCAGGATCGACAGTTCCGCCTCAGGATATCCCGAGACGCTTAAGATCTTCTGCGCTATCTTTCGCAGGGGACGTTTCCGAATCTTTAATGTCCCTTGCCGATTCTCTATCTGGATTCTCACTCTTTACTTTCACCTTTTCAGGTTCTGCATCTTTCATATTTTTCTCGTTCTTTTCCCGGACAATGTGCACCGGTTCCGGGTAATCAACCCGCTGATGGAAAGAACCCGCCAGCACCCGGTTAAAACTCTTGGCAATCATGTGCAGGTCTTTTAGGGTCAAATCACACTCATCAAGCTGCCCGTCAATAAAAATATTATTGATCAGCTTCTGCACCATCCCCTGCACTCTCGCCGGAGTCGGGTCAATCAGGGTTCGGCTGGCGGCTTCAATGGCATCGGCCAGCATGATCAATGCCGCCTCGCGGGTCTGTGGCTTGGGCCCAAGATAGCGGTAGTCCCGCTCAGACGGCTGCGGCATCCCCGGTTCCACCTGGTTCTTGGCTCGATCATAAAAGAACTTAATCAGCGCGGTGCCGTGATGTTGCTGGATGATATCGATCAATTCCGGAC
>WTCI01000022.1 GCA_013138655.1 Desulfuromonadaceae bacterium
TCGCGTACTCTCTCGCCCAGGCTGCATGTGAGCCGACCAGAAAAGGTTCAAGCAGGAGAATCTCCATCGTCGGCTATTCCTGCCCCGTCAGCTCTTCAACCATCCGCCAGGCTTCTTCCACCAGCACATCGGCCAGTTCGGACTGAGCGACCTTGCGCACCACTTCCCCGCGCCGGAACAGCAACCCCTGCCCGCGCCCCCCGGCAATCCCCAGATCAGCCTCGCGTGCCTCGCCAGGACCATTGACCACGCAACCCATCACCGCAATGGTCAGGGGCTTCGGCAAATCATGCAGCCGCCGTTCCACCTCTTCGGCAATATCGATCAGGTCGATTTCGCAACGTCCGCAAGTCGGACAGCTGACAAACACCGGTCCATGTTCCCGCAGCTCCAGACTCTTGAGAATCTCCCAGCCGACCCGGACTTCCTCCACCGGATCCCCGGTCAGGGAGACCCGCAGGGTATCGCCGATGCCATCGTAAAGCAGCGTTCCCAGGCCGACGGCACTCTTGATGGTACCGGCCCAGGTTGTCCCCGCCTCGGTAACTCCGATATGCAGGGGATAATCGACCTGCGTTGCCAGCAAACGGTAAGCTTCAACGGTCCGCCGGATATCGGAAGACTTGAGGCTGACCTTGATTTCCGGATAGTTCAACTCTTCAAGAAGGTGGATATGCCCCAGAGCACTCTCGGCCATCGCTGCGGCGGTGGGATGCCCGTATTTTTGCAGCAGCTCCTTTTCCAGCGAACCGCCATTGACACCGATGCGAATCGGAATCGCTCGCTCCCGGCAGGCAGCAACAACCTCTTTCACCTTCCAACGTTCACCGATGTTACCCGGATTAAGCCGCAGTCCATCAACCCCCTGTTCCAAAGCTGTCAGGGCCAGTTTATAATCGAAATGGATATCGGCAATCAACGGCATCCGGCAGTTCTGCATGATGGCACCCAGAGACTTCGCGGCCTGTTGGTCGGGCACCGCACAACGGATAATTTCACATCCGGCAGTCTGCAGTGCAGCGATCTGCGCCAGAGTTGCGGTCACATCGCGGGTATCGGTGTTACACATCGATTGCACACTGATCGGCGCATCTCCCCCCACGGCAAAATTGCCCAGCTTGATCTGACGGCTTTTACGTCGCAACGGCTCTACTCCTTATCGATAAATTCAACCGCGAGTCTACCTCTATCCCCAGCGACAATCAAGCGGAGCGATGTTTGACAGCGACCGGCCTCCGGGAGTACTCTGCGCTTCCCGTGAGAAATCATCAGCAACTATTGAATGATGCACTCGCAAAAAGTCATGAGATGGCTAAGCAAAAATTTCGACCTACAAGGCGTAGTGGTTTTTCAGGGGTGAAGGCATACATATGGTATGTCGAGGTCCTGAAAAAACGCTGTAACGCAGCAGGGCGGACTTTTTGCGACGCCATCATTGAATAACCGAAGAGAAACGACCATTTCCGTGAAAAAGCAGCAGAGCAAGAAACAACTCCCCCGGGAAACCCTGAAACTGACCATCAATGCCCTTGATAATGAGGGGATCGGCCTGGCCTCTCATCAGCGCAAAACCGCCCTTGTTCAGGGGGCCTTGCCGGGAGAAACAGTCCTCGCCGAAGTCGAACACGAAGGGCGGACCCACATCTATACCCGGCTGCGCAGGGTGCTGCGCAATGCCCCGCAACGCACCGCCCAGATCGCCTGCGAACTGGAGCAGAGCTGCCTCGGCTGCCCGCTGATCCGGATGAAGTATCAGGCGCAGCTCGCTTACAAACAGCAGCGGGTCGAACAAGCTCTCGCTAGAGAACAGTTACTGAGGGACGAACTGGTCAGCACAACGCTGGCATCGGACCCACCCTTTGGTTATCGTGCCAACGCCAAGCTGGTGATTGGACGCAAGCGGGAGAAAGTGCTGATCGGTCTTTATCGGCGGGGCAGCCACGAAATTATCGATTGCCCTGATTGCCCGGTTCATCACCCGCTGATCAATAAAATTACTGCGGTGCTGCGCGAGGAAATCCAGCGGCAGAAGGTGTCCGTTTACAGCCCGCAGCACAGACGGGGCCTGCTGCGCTATCTGCTGATCCGGGTCAGTCCGACCAAAAACAAGGCGCTGGTGACCTTTGTCAGCAACGACCGCGACCTGCAACAACTGCCGAAACTTGGCAAATGGCTGATGCGCAAGGTTCCAGAGGTCATTGCCGTACACCAGAACGTCAACAGCTCAACCGGCAATGTCATTCTCGGCCAGGAAACTCTCAAACTGCACGGCCTGCCCGACCTGATCGATCAAGTCGGCGATATCCGGCTGCGGATTGGCCCGGAAGCCTTTTTCCAGGTCAACAGTTTGCAGGCAGCACGTATCTACACCATGGTTCGGGAATGGGCCCAATTGACACGAAAAGACTCGGCGATCGACCTTTACTGCGGCATCGGCGGCATCGCCCTGCATCTGGCACAGGATGCCGGACAGGTTTATGGCATCGAATATATCCCGGAAGCGGTGCGCAACGCCGCTGATAATGCAGAACTGAACGGCTTGAAGAACTGCCGGTTTGTATCCGGTGATGCCGCGGAAGAACTGCAGAAATTGGCTCCCCAACTCAAAAATTTGACCCTGGCGGCACTCAACCCGCCCCGCAAGGGCTGCTCAAAGGAACTATTGCAGGAGCTCTGTCAAATCCGCCCACAACAGATCATTTATGTCTCCTGTGATCCCGACAGTTTGGCCCGTGACCTGCGACTGCTGGTTGACCAGAGTTATCAGCTGGTTCGCGTCCAGCCGGTCGATATGTTTCCGCAGACGTCCCACGTGGAGACGGTTGTCCAGCTGAAGCTTTCCGGAGGCTGAGAATGCTGAATGATACAACCCTGGCTGCCGTCTTACTGATCTGTGCCGGAATCATCCACAACTACAGCTTCATGTGCCGTAAGTTACCCCGGGAAAAGCTGACAATTCCGTACCCGTCATCCACCGTCGGCATGCTTCTCTTCGACCTCAGCTGGATGCTGATGGCGGCCTATGGCTTCTATCTCACCCTGCAAATTTCGACGATGCTCAGTATGGTCGCAGCCGGCATCTACTTTCTGTTGTTCCCTTTCCTCCTGCAACCCCCCTTGGCCAGATTGCTCGGATTCAGGAGTTTGGGCGATTTTGTCAACATCACTGATACACACAAAAACGGGGAAAACTGAATTGGACAAAAAACAGCGGCACCTGAATATCTCGGTAACCGCCATTTTTATAAATCTACCCAGTTGATGCTTCAGCTAAAGGGTTGAGACTCCCCCATCACCCGAAAAACAATATTGACAAAATTTCGGAAAATCTCCTCTTCTTCACGACCTTTGTTGAAGATGATCGTGCGGCGCCTCTGGTGCTCAAAACCTTTGGCATAATGAGCCACCATCTGCCCACTGTCCAGGTATTCCTGGACCAGGCTCTTCGACACAAAGGACACACCGCCACCAGCCAGCACTGTCTGGCAAGTTAAATGCAGATCATCGGAAATCAGCACTCCGGTGAACTCTTCCAACTGCCGACCCGCCTTTGAAAGCCCCGCCATAACCAACATTTTTGAACTACAGCCATCTTTTCGAGCGAATAACCGCATTTTTAAAAGCTCGTCTAAAGTAATATCAGGGGCTGACAAGCCTAACTCGGGGGCACTGACAAAAACCAGCTCATCCTCCGGCATGGCGTAGGTTTGAAAACCACTCAAGTCACTTTCCCGACAATGCTCGACCACCGCCAGATCAAACTCTTGGTTACGCACCCCCTCCAAGGCCCGATCGGGGCTGTAAAACAGGAACTTGAGATCAACTGAACTACCGTTTTCCAGCATAAAGATATTCAGCACGTCAGGCAGAAAAACTGTCCCGAAGGTCGGCGTACAACAAAGAGAGATGCACTGTTTGTCGGTCAATTGTTGTAGATCACGAACCAGAGCATCCTGCAAAGCGAGAACCCGGTACGCCGCTTCCAGAACAAGTTCCCCGGCTTGTGTTAAACTCAACGTGGAGCCGGAACGACGCATGAGTCTCTGGCCGAAGCGATCTTCAAGAAATTTGATTCGCTGAGAAACTGCCGACTGGGTCAGATGAAGAATTGTCGCTGCCTTGGAAAAACTGCCTGCCTCGACAGCGGTTACCAAGGTTTTCAAATATCGCATATCCATACAATTATCCGAATGTTATGAATTGTCCCTATTAACAAGTTTAATATATATATAAAAAGAATTCGCTTCAACCTGTTTCAAAAAACGTGTTACTATATATGTTAGATTATCACCATTAGTCAAATATAATTCCTCATGACCCAGCGGAAAAGGAGGTTTCAGGCACTCGGGTCGGCTTCTGTCAGGAGTTTTAAGCCCTGAAAAATGAAGCGGAAAATCCCCCAAGCAACATTCACATAAGGAGGCAACATGTCATCCAAGTTTTCCGGTACCAAAACCGGCAGACTGGTGGGACTTTTCTTCCTGGTCCTGATCCTGGGCGCTTGCGCCACGGGAGCGATCAGAGAAAAAATGCTCACCTTGCCTGCCATTGACGGTGCCACCTACGTCGGGCAGGACAGCTGCCTGGACTGCCATGAAGACATGGCAGAAAGTTTCAGCCGCAACGTTCACGGGCGTCTGGCTGATTTTGAAATGATGGGTGCGGAAAAAGGCTGCGAATCCTGCCACGGTCCCGGCAGTCTGCACATTGACAGCGATGGAGACACCGAGAAAATTCTCCGCCCCGCAGAACTGAACGCCGAAGAGACCGGCGCCATCTGTGCCACCTGTCATACCGACGGCAACCTGATGGACTGGACCCACAGTGAGCACGCTCTGGCAGACCTCAGCTGTACCGACTGCCACAGCATACACGCTGAAGAGCCTCTTAAAGCCAACCTGAAACAAGAAGATCCCGAGCTGTGCTACTCATGTCACCAGGAGATGATGGCAAAAACCAACTTCCCGTCTCATCATCCAATCAAAGAGGGCAAAATGAGCTGCGGCGATTGCCACAATCCGCACGGTGAGTTGAACACCCACGAGCGCACCAACGATCTGTGCCTCGACTGCCACACCCGCTACCAGGGTCCGTTTGTCTTCGGTCATGCCCCGGTTGAGGATGATTGCACGATCTGCCACGATCCGCA
>WTCI01000140.1 GCA_013138655.1 Desulfuromonadaceae bacterium
CAGTTTTGCTGACGAAGAAACCGTCTATCAGCTGGACGATATCGAGGATTTCCTGGGCGAGAAAATCCCCAGCGAGATGCCGCTTGATGAGGATTTTTATTTCAACTACAAGCGTGCCGTTCCCAAACGAAAGAAGCCGCCGGAGAAGAAACCGGTCGGTGAGCAGCAGCGGCGACGGCGGCCGCGACGCCGGGGACCCGGCAAGAAACCGGGGGACAAACCGGCAGGAAAAAAGGATTGAATCTGCCTGCTTGAACGACTAAACTGCCCCCTTTAGGTCTGACCACTGATTGGTCCAGCCAATTACAACCTGGAACAGCATAAATCATGACACGTATCGACAAAACTTTTGCCACCTTGCGTCAGAGGCGGGAAACAGCGCTGATTCCCTTTCTGACGGCTGGTGATCCGGATCTCGTGACCACGGTTCAGCTGATACGAACTCTGGCCGCTAATGGTGCTGACCTGATCGAATTGGGAGTGCCCTTTTCCGATCCCATGGCGGATGGACCCACCATTCAGGCGGCTTCGGAACGGGCTCTGGCGGCGGGAACAACCTTAAAAAAAATCCTCCAGATCGTGACCGAAGTGCGCACCGATTGCCAAGTGCCGCTGGTGTTGATGGGTTATTACAATCCGATCTTCCGCTACGGCGCCGAGCGCTTCGCCAGGGATGCTGCAGCGGCTGGAGTTGATGGCCTGTTACTGGTTGATCTACCGCCGGAAGAGATTGGTGAAATCAGTACCGCCATGCGGGATTCCGGTATTGCCCTGATTACCCTGCTGGCACCGACCACGCCGTTGCAACGGATACAGAAACTGGTGGCTGCAGCTGAAGGCTATCTCTATTACGTGTCGATGACCGGCATCACTGGAACCCGGAAGATTGTCCCTGCGGATATCCGGATTGCTGTTGAAAATATCAAAGGAATGACCGATGTGCCGGTGGGGGTCGGTTTCGGTATCACCACGGTTGAAGACGCCAAGGCGGTGGGTAAGTTTGCCGACGGGGTTGTGGTCGGCAGCGCCCTGGTTAAAATCATCGCCGATTATGCCCAGAGTGATGAACTTCTGCCACGGGTTGGCCGGTTTATCGCTGAACTGAAACAGGGGCTGGTCGAGCAGGCCGGCTGATGCATACCGACCGGGTTGGCTGGCGGCAATGATCTGTGCATAACAAAAAAAGGATGCCTCATGGCTTGGTTTCGGAATAAAAAATCACTGACCGCTTCGGTGGCAAAAAAGAAGGTCCAGATGCCGGAAGGGGTCTGGACTAAATGTAAAAACTGCCAGGAAATTATTTACGCCAAGGAGATCGAACGGAATCTGAGTGTCTGCCCCAAGTGCGACTATCATTTTCGTATCGGTGCCCGCGAAAGGATCGATCTGGTGATCGATGAGGGAACCTTTGTTGAGATGGATGCCGAAATGAATTCGGTTGATTTTCTCGATTTCAAGGATTCCAAAAAATACAAAGATCGGATCAAGGCTGCAGTCAAGAAATCCGGTGATGGTGATGCGGTGGTTTGCGGCACCGGCGAGTTGGATGGCCTGTCGGTTGTGGTGGCCGTTTTCGACTTTTCTTTCATGGGCGGCAACATGGGCTCAGTGGTTGGTGAGAAAATCACCCGGGCCATTGAAAAGGGGCTGGAAACTAAAGCTCCGGTGATGGTTTTCTCTTCTTCCGGTGGTGCCCGGATGCAGGAGAGTATTCTCTCGCTGATGCAGATGGCCAAGACCAGCGCGGCGCTGGCCAAACTGAAAGCGGCCGGTATCCCCTTTATCTCGGTGCTGACCGACCCGACCACTGGTGGGGTTACGGCCAGTTTCGCTATGCTCGGAGATCTGAATATCGCCGAACCGCGCGCCCTGATCGGTTTTGCCGGACCGCGGGTTATCGAACAGACCATCCGTCAAACCTTGCCGGAAGGTTTCCAGCGCTCCGAGTTTCTGCTGGAACATGGCATGGTCGACATGATTGTTCCGCGTAGCGAGATGAAGCAGCGCCTGTCGCAGATACTGCATATTTTTACTAAAAGCTAGTGCCCCGTGTGGCTATTCCTGCCTTCCGATTCCGGCCATTTTGGGTGCTGCCCGTGTTGCGCCAACTTGGTTTAGCGCACGGCTAGGCCTGCGTTGGCGACGCCTTGGCAGCACCCAAAATGACTCAGAATTTTTTTGACACGACTAACCACACGGGGCACTAGCGGATGAGCGACAGCTACCGGGCGACTCTCGATTATCTCTACTCGCTGCAGCTTTTCGGGATCAAACTGGGGCTGGAAAATATTCGCAAGCTGCTTGAGCGGATCGGTAATCCGCAGCGCAGGCTGCGGATTATTCATATTGCCGGAACCAACGGCAAAGGTTCAACGGCCGCGGCTTTGGCGAATATTTTCTCAGCGGCCGGCATTCGAGCCGGGCTCTATACTTCACCCCATCTGCACAGTTTCACCGAACGGGTGCGGGTCGACACCTGGCAAATCAGCGAAGCTGAAGTTGTCTCCCTGACCGAAGAACTGCGTCCGCATGCTGAACAGCTGCGGACAACCTTTTTTGAATTTATCACAGCGCTGGCGTTGCTCCATTTTCAGCGCAGCAAAGCTGAATGGGTGATCCTTGAGACCGGTCTGGGCGGGCGGCTGGATGCGACCAATGTGGTCGACCCGAAGCTCTGCCTGATCACGCCCATCGCTCTGGATCACACCGCCTATCTCGGCAACTCTCTGGCCGAAGTAGCGGCGGAAAAAGCCGGTATTTTTAAACCGGGGGTGCAGGTGATTAGCGCCCGGCAAAAACCTGAAGTCGATGCTGTCCTGCATGCCAAGTCTGCGGTATTAAAGTTACCTCTGCTGCAGGCAGGGCGCGATTACGACTGGCAGTCTGTCGCCGAACAGTTCTCGTTTCAGGGGTTGAATTGCGAACTGACTGGACTCCGGCCGAAACTGCTGGGGGTGCATCAGCAGCAGAATCTGGCTCTGGCTCTGGCCGCCGCGGCCTATTTACAGCAGGCTGGTGTTGCCAGCCCGGAATCAGCCCTGCGGCAGGGGGTTGAACAGACCCGCTGGCCGGGGCGCTTGGAGTGGTTGTCGGAGGATATTCTACTCGACGGGGCGCATAATCCGGCCGGAGCCAAGGTGCTGGCCGGCTATCTGAAGCAGCAGAAGCTGCGTGATCTGCATCTGGTCGTTGGTTTGAAAGCGGATAAACAGGCTGAGAAACTGTTAGCTCCGCTACTCCCTTTTGTCCGCCATCTCCATGCAACCCGTCCGCCGGTGGATGAGGCGGTGCCACCGGAAAAACTGGTGCAACTGGCGCGAAAG
>WTCI01000307.1 GCA_013138655.1 Desulfuromonadaceae bacterium
ACCTGCCGGATATTTACCTGGTGGAAAACGTCTGATTGCCTTGTATGATGGCGTCGCAAAAAGTCCGCCCTCCAGCGTTGCAGCAGTTTTTCAGGGTCTCGACATACCTATGTATGCCTTCGCCCCTGAAAAACCACTCCGCCTTGTAGATCGAAATTTTTGCTTAGCCATCGTATTCTTTTTTGCGAGGGCATCTTGTATAACTTGATGGATACGGAACACCCAGCTGGGATCATGGCAAAGGAGATAAACAGATGGTTATAATCTGTCCCGAATGCTCGACAAAATTCCGCGTCAATTCTGAACGCATCCCCGACAGCGGTACAAAAGTTCGCTGTGCACGCTGCAAACATGTTTTCTTCGCCGAAAAACCGGTTGAAGAAACAATGGTGCGACCAACAGCACCAGAAAGTTCAGCCGTCACAGCGGAATCCGAACAAGTCAAGGCAGCGCCCGTTGACTTGACCCCCGATGAACCGACGACAGTGACAGAGCCGTCCGCTGATGAATTGATGAGTGACAGAGGTGAAGAGAGCGATTTCAGCTATGAAAAATTTCGTGAACTGGATCCGGTAAGAACCGCAGAGGATGACCTTACCTTTGGCGGCATAGAAGATGAAAAACCGATGTCTCAAGAAACATCCGCTGTGCCGGAGGATGAGGAAGATTTCACTTTTTCAGAACCGGCAACGGCGCAATTAAGTGAAGCTGATAGCCAGGCAGCCCTTGGTGAAGAACTGGATCAGACACCGGAGTCCGTAGCTGATCGGGTGCCCGAGGCGGCCGGTGATGAGTCTGCCGAGATATTTTCCCCCGAGGAGGAAGTTCCTGCTGAACCTGAAGTTGCACCTGAAGCTGTCATAACAGAAAAAAGTGGCGGATCTTCCAGCGCGCTGCGTATCCTCCTGCTCCTGCTCCTGGGACTGCTGCTCATTGGTGGAGCACTCTATTTTATCAACGGCCCGGAACAAATGCAGCAAGCCATCCAACAACTTTTCGGACAACAGACAAACCGGCCGGCAGAGTCCGACCAAATCACCCTGGCGAATCTTGAGGGGAAGTTCATTAATAATCAGGAGGCAGGGGAACTCTTCGTCATTCGCGGCGAAGCAACCAATAATTTCCGTGAGGCTCGTGCATCAATCCAGGTCAAGGGGGTCATTTTCGATCAAAACGGCAAGCCCCTGAGGCAAAAAACCATTTTCTGCGGCAACCCGATCAGTGATCAGGAGCTGCAGACACTGCCGTTCAGCAAACTTGAAGAGATCATGGGGAATCAGTTCGGAAAGTCGCTGAACAATATGAAAGTCGACAGCAAACAGGCTCTTTCCTTTGTCATCGTTTTTCGCGAACTCCCGAAAACCCTGTCGGAATTCAGCGTTGACATCGCCTCATCAAAACCGGTCACGCACTAAACCCCATCACCCCCGTCCAAGCTTTTCTGTCGATTAAAAGAAAACACCCCCACCCAGCAGATGTCTTCGTGATAAGCACAAAAAAAGACGGTGACCATTGAACAGCCACCGCCTTTTCCCAATTGCATTTCGATACCTGATTAAGCTGCGGCGATAGCAGTCACCGGGCAAGTATCTACACAAGCTGCACAGTCGGTACAGGTTTTAGCGTCGATGGTGTAAATCGGATCGCCTTCGGTGATGGCGTCAACCGGACAGGAATCAACACAAGCACCACAAGCAATACATTCTTCAGAAATTACATAAGCCATTGTTCTTTCCTCCTCAAAAATGTGAGTTTTTGCAACCCCCGCATCCGGGCGTTGTTTTCCAAGTCGGTATCAACTCTAACCGATCTTTTCACGGCTGTCCAGCCCAGAAAAAACCTTGCCAATAAATAGCTGTTCGGCTAATCTCTATGCTTATTTTATTTAGCAACCCCTTTGCAGTACAGGGTCTTTGCCTGCTTTGCAATATTCACAATCGGGCCCCTAAGCGATATTAAAACGATATTTTGTTTCGCTAAAGAAATTAATTTTCTGATCAAATCCTGCAAAAAAGGAAACAAAACATGGATATTCTCGCCTTAAACTGTGGTAGTTCGTCAGTCAAATACCAACTTTTTGACTGGAAGAAACAAAAGGTCATCGCCAAAGGGATGGTCGAAAGAGTCACCATCGGCGATTCTTACATCGTTCACGAAGTTCCCGGTCGGGAAACCTACCGGGAAGAGCACGAATGCCCCGATCACAAGGCAGCCATCCACCTGATCATTAAGATCCTCACCGACAAAGAGCAGGGTGTCGTTACAGATATGGGAGAAATTTCAGCCGTTGGTCACCGGGTTGTGCATGGTGGCGAAAAATTCACCAGCTCAGTCCTGATCAATGACACCGTCCTTGATGCCATCAAGGACGTCCAGCATCTGGCCCCCTTGCACAATCCGCCGAATATTTCCGGGATCGAAGCGGCTCAGGCCAACCTGCCCGACGTCCCTCACATCGCCATTTTCGACACCGCTTTTCATCAGAGCATGCCGGAGCATGCCTACATGTACCCAGTGCCTTACGAGTGGTACGGGAAGCATGGCGTGCGTCGGTACGGTTTCCACGGCACCAGCCACCTCTATGTTTCCAAACGTGCGGCAGTCCTGCTGGGAAAAGCTCCCGAAGATTGCAACATCATCACCATGCACATCGGCAACGGGGTCTCCCATACAGCAATCAAAAATGGCGTCTCGGTCGACACCTCGATGGGGCTGACCCCACTTGAAGGCGCCGTCATGGGGACTCGCTGCGGCGACATCGATCCGGCGATTCCGGCCTTCATCATGGATCGCGAAGGGCTTTCGCCGAAAGAAATCGACAGCACCCTCAACAAGAAATCGGGGGTACTCGGCATTACCGGTGAATTTACCGACCGCCGCGATGTCATTGCAGCGGCTGAAGCCGGGAATGAGCGCTGTAAGCTGGCGCTTGAAATCGAAAGCTATCGGTTGAAAAAATATATTGGCTCCTACTGTGCCGCGCTTGGTCGCCTCGACGCCGTGGTTTTCACTGCCGGAGTCGGTGAAATGGGCTGGTTGATCCGCGAAAAAGCCTTGGAGGACCTTGAGCATATCGGCATCAAGCTGGACAAGGAAAAGAACCGCAACACGATGACCCGTAAAAAAGAAACCCTGATCACCACGGCCGACTCACCGGTCAAGGTTTTCGTCATCCCGACGGATGAGGAACTGGTCTTCACTGAAGATGTCGTCGCAATCCTTGAGGAAACGTATACTGACCACATGAACTTCAAATACTCCTTTGCGGACAGTACCTTCCAACGCACATAGAACCTCCTGAAAAGGGCCGGAAGCAGCAGCGGCTTCCGGCCTTTTTTTTGCGAGAACTTCAACCAACAGCCTACCGGTAACAAAAATCACAAATCCCGTAACTC
>WTCI01000148.1 GCA_013138655.1 Desulfuromonadaceae bacterium
GAGATGGATGCCGTCCCGGAAGATATCCGGCGGATCTTCGTGACCTCCCACGACATCAGCCCGGAGGATCATGTGCTGATGCAGGCCGCCTTCCAGAGACACACCGATAACGCCGTATCCAAAACCGTCAACTTCTGCAGTAACGCCACCCGTGACGACGTTTCCACAGTCTATCGTCTGGCTTACAAGCAGGGCTGCAAGGGTGCAACCATCTACCGTGACGGCTCCCGCGACATGCAGGTTTTATCGGTCGCCAAAAAGGAAGATGAGAAAAAGCCTGAAGACGCGATTCCCATGGAGAGCAGAAAACCCTCACGTAAACGGGAGCGTCCGCGCGCCCTGACCGGCTCTACCTACCAGATGGAAACCGGCTGCGGCCCCCTCTACATTACCATCAATGAAGACGACAAAGGGCTGTTCGAACTCTTTACGACCATGGGCAAAGCCGGCGGTTGCGCGGCATCCCAATGTGAAGCGATTGGTCGCCTGGTGTCCCTCGCCTGGCGCAGCGGCGTTCAGGCTCGTCAAGCCATCAAGCAACTGATCGGTATCACCTGCCACAAACCGTCCGGTTTTGGCGACAACCGCATCACCTCTTGTGCTGATGCTGTTGCCAAAGCGATTGAACTGCACATGCTCAACGAGGAAGATTCTCCGACTCTGTATATCAGTAATGGCGGAGCCTGTCCTGAATGTGGCGGCCCGGTAGAACATGAAGGCGGCTGTTGTGTTTGCCACGCCTGTGGTTTTTCCGAGTGCGCCTAGACGAGCTAGATGCCGAACAGTGGGAAGCGATTTGCCAGTGCTGCGGTGCATGCTGTTTCGAGAAAAAGATCGACTCCAGGGGGGTTGTCCGGACATTGGCAGCCCCCTGCCGTTTTCTGGATATCCATACCCGTAACTGTCGCATCTATCATCAACGCCTGCAAGCTGAAGAGGATTGCATCAAACTCACACCGGAAATACTGCCGACGTTGGCCTGGTTACCGAAAAATTGTGCTTATCGAAAACTGCTGGGTGACGATGACCAACGAAAATAATCGGAGTTTTTATCGCTGTCTAAATTTTTTCGACGCCATCAAACAAAATTACCATGGGTTTTTAATATATTATGATTTTAGAATTAATTTACTGGACAATGGCACATAAGCTGCTGTATCAATAGATCCAATTGCTATTTCGCCTCGGACCTCCTCCCCCTCCTGGTCCGGGGCATTTTTTTTGCCTGTCAAAATCTTTGTTCTCAGCAGCGAGCAAATCAGCTAATCTTGACGGCTTAGCCATCTCATGACTTTTTGCGAGGGCATCAATCTTGATGCTTTTGCAAAATTCATGGTCCATTTTATCCGGGAGCATCGTGACATATTCACTTAAAAGAGCCAGGCGTTCCTGGTGTCTCTATGACTGGGCTAATTCAGCTTTTGCGACAGTTATACTGGCGGCGGTTCTGCCGGTCTATTTTGTCTCACTGGTGCCGGGAGATGGTGCCACCATCTGGCTTTTTGGGGCACACAAATTTTCCGCCACCAGCCTTTGGGGCTACAGCGTTTCACTATCGATGTTGGTGTTGGCTTTTACCGCACCGGCACTCGGAATGCTGGCGGACAGAAAGGGTTGGCACAAGCGCCTGCTGCTGCTTTTCTGCATAATCGGTTGCTCGGCAACCGTCTTGCTTGCCCTCACCACACCAGGTGGATATCTCTGGGCTGCAGCTCTTTTCATCATCGGCAACATCGGCTTTGCCGGGGGCAACATTTTTTACAATTCCTACCTTCCGTTACTGGCACCGGCTGACGAAGTCGACCGACTCTCGGCACGCGGTTTTGCTTACGGTTATCTAGGCGGGGGCCTGTTGCTGGCACTGGTCTTTCTGCTTATTCTTAAATACGAAAGCTTTGGTTTTGTAGATATTGGCAGTGCAATCCGCTGCGGATTCATCCTGACCGGATTCTGGTGGTTGCTTTTTTCCATCCCCGCATTCCGCAACCTGCCCAGAACAAATCCCGGAGCCGATAATACCCCTAAGTCTCCCCTGAAGAACTACCTGGAGCAGTTCCGACAGTTGCTGAAATATCGTGATTTGAGTCTGTTTCTACTGGCCTTTCTCTGCTACAACGACGGCATTCAAACGGTTATCAGTGTCTCGGCGATATTCGCCCGCGAAGAGTTGCGGCTTGGTCAAGGCACCATCATCGGCTGTTTTTTGATGATTCAGTTTCTGGCGATGCCGGGGGCTGTGCTGTTTGGTCGCTTGGCAGAAAAAATCGGTGCGGCGAGGGCTATCATGCTCTGTCTGGGTATTTTCATTCTAGTCTGCGGTTTTGCCTATCGGATGACGGAGGCGTTCGAGTTCTGGCTGCTGGGAGGAGTGATCGCGATTATTTTAGGCGGCAGTCAGGCCCTGAGTCGCTCACTCTTTGCCAGCATGATCCCGCAGGGGAAAAATGCCGAATTTTTCGGTTTTTTCACCATCAGTTCGCGATTTGCTGCGATATTCGGGCCTTTGCTCTTCGCCCTGATCGCTGACTTCACAGGCAGTTCGCGCAATTCAATCCTGGCACTGGGGATTTTTTTCGTGGTAGGTGGGATTCTGCTGTTGCTGGTCAACGTCCCACGCGGACGCGAGTTGGCCAAACAACAAATGTAGGGCAGGCATTTTGCCCGCCGAATGCGTCAAGATTGGATTAAACCGGCGGCCACTGGCCTTGCCTAAAAATCCGACTCCGGTCACTTGCAAACAACTCGCAGGAGAAGACCCTCCACTATACCGATTGCGCGTCGACGATTATCGGATTCTTTATCAGGCAGAAGATGATGTGCTGCTGTTCCTCATTGTCCATGTCGGACATCGTAAGAATGTTTATCGTTTTCTGAAAAAGTAAATCTTCAGGATTGATTTCAGCAGGATCAGTCACACCGGCATAGCCGCTGGTTTACTGAACTACACAATTATCCAGGAACTGACAACTGTTTCTATCTATGGAATTCTCTAACGATTTTTCATTTTTTGAACATTCCTGGACATTGACAAAGACAAGGCATTCTGGTATAACATTTGCGGGCTATAATGTTTGTGTGTGTATTTTCCTTAATAAGAAAATGATTAATTCAGCCCGGAAAAGCCTGCCTAGTCTTGGATGAGATCAGCCGCGGGCTTCGCCCATTGCAGGAGGACATACATGAGGCGGTCCGTTAATGAACTACCCCACAGCAAGCTACGGGGTATCAAAGCACTAACTGCTCGCGGTGCAAGTGATACGGGGGAAAGCCATGGGAAAACATATGTTTCAGAAAAAGGTTTTGATAAGTCTAATAATCTTTCTGTGCTCAATTGTAGGGACAAACGCCTTGGCGAGAGTCGGCGGGCGTTGTTCCAATTGCCACACCATACATAACATGCAGAATGGCTCGCTTGTGAATGCAGGCGGGCCGCAAGCAACGCTGCTTAACGACAGCTGTGTCGGTTGTCATTCCAATAGCGGAACAGAAACCATTGTTACATTGGGGAGCACGTCCATCCCGATTGTTTTTAATGCCAGTGAGCCGACCTATCCCGCGACCGGAACAGCGTCTTCCACGTTGGCAGGCGGCAATTTTTATTGGGTTGCCCAAGCGGGGGGTGATGCCTATGGACACAATGTCTATGGAATTTCCGGTCAAGATGGCACTCTTTCGGCAGCACCTGGAGCATCCACTGCCTGTGCTACCTGTCACAACAGTCTTGCCGGCTCCGAGTCCACCAGCGGCTGCAAAGGTTGCCACGTGCCGGCGCACCATGCCGATGACTCTGCTGAAGTTGTCGGGGCCACCGGTGGGTGGTACCGGTTTTTGGGTGAAAACCCTGCGATGATGGGCAGCCCGGATGTTTACGGGGTTAAGGGAATCGAAGAGGACAACTGGGAGCAGAATCCCGCTTCTGACAGCCACAACGGTTATTTTGGATCGTCAACTGTTTACGCGAAGTGCTTCTGGCCCTATTTACCGACATATTCCATTGGGCAGTTCTGTGTTGGATGCCATGGGAATTTTCATCATGAAATGAATAGCGCACAGCCGGGCGACGTCAGCGGCGCCTGGATACGTCATCCCTCAGATGTGATTATTCCCAATGCAATTGAATATGCAAACTACACCGTTTATAACCCTTTGGCGCCTGTGGCAAAAACGGCCCTGGCGGGAAAGAAAAACTCAACGGTGGTTGAGCCGGGCGCTGACCTGGTCACCTGCATTTCCTGCCATCGTCCCCACGGCTCCCCTTATCCTGATATGTTGCGTTGGGATTACAGCAATAGTTGCAAGGTGGGTGTGAGCAACGCAGATTGCGGGTGCTTTGTATGTCATTCAACGAAGGATTGAATAGTGAGCTGTACAGGGTGGGTCTTTTGGGGAAGCAGCAGGCGAAAAAACAGTGATTTAAGTACTTCAAGAGGACATACATGAGACGGTCCATTGTCAAGCTCGGCCTTTTCGCAGCGATGGTAGACCTCATGGCTCGACCCAATGGGTAGCCCCTTCCAATTACTACTGAAATTCAACCCGATTCCTACCATTATTTTTTGCCGCATATAAGGCTTTATCAGCTCTTAAAATCATATCTTTGATTTCTTCTCCTTGCTGATATACGGTAACACCAAAGCTGCTTGTTTTGGTGTTAACCACAGAAAATTCATATCTTTCAATGTGTTTTCGCAGGCTTTCTGCCAGTTTTATCAATCCATTTTGGTCTGTTTCCGGACAGATAATAAGGAACTCGTCTCCACCCCATCGTCCGGCAACATCTGTTTCTCGAGTATGGAGTTTGAGCAGTTTGGCCACATCGACCAACACCTGATCCCCAACTTGATGCCCATAAGTATCATTGACGCTTTTAAAATGATCTATATCTAAAAGCACAATTCCATAAGGATTATTAAATCTTTTAGTACGCTCGCTCTCGACTGTGAGAATTTCGTCAAGTTTACGACGATTGTAAAGCTCAGTTAAGCCATCTGTTACAGCAAGTCGTTCAAGAATTTCTACCTCTTTCCCCCTCATTTTTTCACGGAGTTGCGAATTAACCAGTGCGTCGGTTCTTGTCTCAAGCTCAATGACCATCGTATTGAAATTTTGACTCAGGTGGTCAATCTCGTCAATGCCCACGGCTTCCAACTTTTTTGTTTTAAGGCTTTCTCCAAGTCCGCGGGTCAAAGTGGAAAGCATCTCTATCGGCGTAGCTATCTTGACCGTAAGCTTGCGTGATTTACGAAGCAGAAACAGGAAAAAAATGATGTAAAAAAGTATCATCACGCCAATGGCAATATAACCAATCTTTTTGCTCAGCTCTTTAAGCTTGTTTATCGGAGAAAAAATGAGTGATTCTTCTATCAGTGTTATCATTCGCCAACCGGTTTCTGTCACGATCTCTTGGCTCACAAGATAGAGTGTTCCATCTATGCTCATTTCACTTATGTGATCTTTTGAGTCAAAAATTCTCTGCATCTGACTTTTGATCGACTCATTTTTACTCATGAGAATATTATATTCCTCAGGCTTCTCAACCGTCTTTTTAATGTTTTCGTTATACACATGGGTCTTGAGCTCTCTGAGCTTGATAAGCTGCTCGACCTTTTCCTGCATCGCCAGGATCATACCGTTTTTATCAACCATGAAAGTACCGGCATTCCATGGAATGCTCGAATTCAGGATGTTTTGTACGAATGAATCGATAGTCACATCAAGACCGCCGACACCTTCTAGAAAATCGTCACGGTAAACAGGAAAAACATTAGAAACCATCCAACCCTGTCCAGCGGGATCAAGATAGGCTCCCGTCCAGACCGGCTTACGCTCAGGGTTATGCTTGGCATCGGCTTCATAATAAAAGTTGAACTCTTCCATCTGGAGTGCTGGGCCATATTGTGCGGGCGCATTCGGCATAAACGGATAAATACGATTCATGCCATCCCATGTGTTCAGATATGCCTGTGTGATGATGGGGACAGTCTCTACGATAGATACTAAGAGTGGATCTAAAATTTCACTACAGCGTGCCTTAAACTTTTCTGCATCACCCATAACGGTGCTGCCGGAATAATACAGGCTCCCCCCACCATTGTTCTTGAGTTTGTAATAGACTCTATTTTCATGTACGCCGAATGCTGGTTCGCCATGTGGGAAAAAACAGGCATCAGTATTAGAAAAAAAAGCTTCATGGTCTCGCTGAATCAGCACAGCATAACGAGATATCTCTTTGAGTTGATTATTGATGTTCGTGACCTCGCGTGAAGTAATCTCTTGTAGGTTCTGAGTGACTTCTTCCAGCAAGGCCAGCTGATTTTTTTCTGATATGTAAAAATTAATAATAAAGTAGAGCAGCAGAAGCACCACTTCAATCGTAAAAATCGGGACAAGAGAACTTGTCAGATAATTTCGATAGATCATCGATTGGATATCGATTGATTTTTTCATAATGATCCTGCAGCCACTTGAAGACAGGTCAAACAATTTGGCATGTCTTCTCTGTTTATTTCGTATTGCGTGCCTGGATTTATAAGTAGTATGGCAGCTCCCGCATTCTTTGCATAATCGCGGTTCACGCGCGATCTATCCTTATTCGTTGGGTTTTCTTATTGTCTCTGAACAGGCCCCTGTGGAATAAACTCTTTTATTAATGGCTTTGCTTCTTGTTCTGTAATCTGTTTCATTACTAAAGGGTCACCTGTAATCGGGATTCAAGTAATCCGCTTCGCGGCAGAAGTTCCTGAAATAAACATCTTCCCTTCAGTTCTTTCCGCCCTGCTTTCCCATTTTACCTGAAAAATCCTTCCGTACCAGCCGAGCATCTGCTTCTCCTGTCCACAAGCCGTCTTCCGTGGCGAAACTTATTTCAAAGATCCATGCCCAAATACGGGCTTCTTGAACAATGGATTGAGACGACCTTTCAGGTCGTCTCAATCCTTATAGGTTAGGGTGCTTACCGGATGTAGTAACCTGTTACGCGCCACTCACCGTCACTTTCGAGCATGGGAGTGACTGTTTCTATTGCATTTTTCTTGTTTGTGAATGACGTAGAAAATTGAATAACAACATATTCTCCGTCAGGAGCACCAGGCAATGATTTTGTGTACTTTTGCCCTTTTATTTCTCTTTTGATGAGATTACCGAAGGTTGGCCGAAAGCTTTCAAGTTGCTTCTCCCACTGCTGCTTCGAAACTTGCTGTTTAAAAAAACTCGAAGTAGCATCCCAACTTTCCGAGTAACGACCAGAGTCGACAAGTTGTAGGAAATTTTCTGCTGCGGAGATGGCCGCCAGTTCTATTGATTGGTCGGCAAAAGAAGCAGGTGCCAGGATGAGAAATGCCAGGAAAACGGCAAATGATTTAATTGTTGTAGAAGTTTTCAAAATGCCCTCCACATTTTAAAGTTTTTGCCTGCTAACGAGCCTGTAGAAAAACTCTAGGAGGCTGTCGGACTATCCGGGCCGAAGCGAAAATTTGGAAGTTTGAGGCCGGATTTGGGCTCGTTTGAGAGCGCATAGCCGTAGCTATGGGCTGAAAAGGAGCTTAAATCTGGACCAAACAGCCGGATTTGCAGCTGGCTCATGGATAGTCCGACAGCCTCCTAGCAGTACTATGGCCTAAGAAAACCGGCCTCGAAATTTGGCCTCTGATTGATTTTCTCTACCTGGCGAATAATTTTGCCATCCTCGAAAATCGATACTTTCATCATTTCTGAGGTTTTTCTACAGCCTCAACGGTTGCGATAATCGGCGGCGACGCGACACTCGCGACCCACTGAACTATTCGAGAATTTCGGCTGGCAATTTCCATCCGCGTTTATTTGTTATGTTTTTTTCTTTTGAAGTACTTTATTATTTTCTATTCCCTTTTCTTTCGCAAGAAACTCAAAAAATTTCTTTATACCAACCTTCAGATCGTTCTCTGTAGCATTGTCCCAAACTTTTCTTTTATACCAACTTCTGAAATGGGTATTTGCGATGCCTTTAGTGATTTCTTCAATGCTCGATACGTCAGTTTGTCTGCACAAAAACTCAATGAACATTGTAATTGTGCCAGTATGTTTGTTTGCAGTATTTTCAGTATATTTTTCCAATAGTGAATCATAAAAATCATCTCTAAGGCATTCGAGATAAGTCTTGAAAGGCTCCCGCTCTTTTTCTGCTTGTTTCAATGCTTCGAAATATTCTTCGATATTTTCGCCAGGAATAGATACTTTGCCAGTGAATACTTTTGCCAATTTAAATTCCTATTCTTAAAAGCTAACGGTTTGAATTCAGCGGCCGGCCTGGTCCGCTGCAATGATTTGCTAGGCGGCACTTCCCTGCAACCGTTCGAGAAACATCTGTGCTTTTGATGTCTTGAATCTACACTCTATTGTACCAGACCATTTCTCATTGAACGCTGAAGCGTCGTATGTGACGAACAACGAATCGCTTCCCTCAATGGCGCAGGTGAGTTCAGAGAAATTTTCGTGATCCAACGGAACGTAAATGAGTGGCTTGAACAGAGCAAACGCTGCAAACGTACGCTCAGTAAGCACAATACAACCTGTAAACCAGCTTCGTTTCCAGGAATGGTACCGACCAGGAGCCTTAAACTTCTTGAGAGTGATTGATCCGCCGATACCTTCATCTAGCAAGATTATGCCCTCGCCGTAGAGCGTAGGCGCATACCGCTTCGGGAGTTTTCCCCAGCCAAAGAAGCGGTGCAGTAGAGTCTTTTTCATCGTCGTTTTAGGCGCCGCCTAACGGTTCTGACCTGAGCGGCGGCGTACTCAGGTACGAACTCAACGAGAACCGCCACTGCTTCCCCGTCCGAACTCCTGGGTTATGAGTAGTTTTTAGCCCCAGAAACAGGCATATTCATCTTCTTCAACAACAGCCAAAAACTCCTCGATAGTTTTCACTTCTGGTGTGGGTTCATATTTGTGCCATTTAAGGTCGGCACGTTGCCAGTAGATTTTCCATGTTTTTGTGTTTTTAACGTACGTTGCCTTGGAAATTGGTGACTCTATTTTTTCCCCTGGTTGGTTCCATAACTCTCTGATTTCATAAATTATGACGCTTTGCCCTTCAATTCGAAAGGCAAGATCCACTTGGTTTCGAACATGAGGTGCCGGTCGGCGCTTTTCTATGTACTGGCCAACTATTTTTTCATATCTCTTTATTTCAAATTCGCTGATTGCCATAGTCTTTACTCATAACTGGTAACGATAATCGGCGGCGACGAACAACTTGCGACCCGCCGAACTATTCAAATTTAAAACAGAAGTATTTTCCGTCCGGTTCATTGGATTGATACTAGTGCAGGCCCCCTCCATAGATACCGGACCACCCGGTATCCTTTGAGACTTCATGCAAACCTTCAAAGAAAGGAGCCTGCACTATGAGATTCTACACGAAACAGCATCAATTTTATTGCGGTGTCGATCTGCATGCCGACGCCATGTATGTCTGCATCCTCGATTCCTCCGGGGGAATTGTCCTGCACAAGAACATTCCGACCCGGCCGAAATCCCTCCTGAAACTGATCAAACCCTATCGTGACAGTCTGGTGGTCGCTTGTGAGTGCATGTTCTCATGGTACTGGCTGGCCTCTCCCACATGCTTCGCGCGATGGTCCAACGGGCCAGCGCCGGATTCTGCCCCTTCCCCGACCCCGCACCTAACTGCGGCCATCAAAGAATTGATGGACCCTGATTTTTTGAATGGGACGGCATAAGGGTACGAGCGTGATTCCAGGCGGCAGGGAGAACTCGAAGCCGAGCCCCTGCATCAAAGAGCCTCTATAAGTGTTTGGAGCAGAATTCGTCTGCAGCCAGAAGAGAATCCCAGGTCAGAAACCGGATGGCCTTGGTTTGATCAGTCACATGTCAAAGAACGAAAAACTTCAATCTTTTACGTTCGCGGGGTTTTTTTGTCCTTGACGAACGGGGGCCTGATAAGGGTTAGATGGCTTTTTTGAAAGGTCATCTTTTTAAAACTTCGTACTCCAGTCTCTTCAAGCGCTCACCGGTTTTATACAATTTGTATTCAAGCTTCAGGATCCGTTGTTGCATTCCCGTAATCATTACAGATTGTTGGCTGTTTTTCCTTAGTAATTCAACTAATAGCTCATTGTTAGTGGCAATGTTTTTTTGTTGAAGCTGAGTATTTTCAATCGTGCTGTTTTCGTCGGTGTTTGCATGAGCAGGGCCGGGAAAAATACCGAGTAGGAATATAAGAAATATGATTTTTTTCAATTTTCCCTCCATTTAAATATTGTTGTCATTTAACGGCCCGGGCTGTTGAGCCGCGAGACTCGCAGGTAGCGGAGCAAGCTTGTTTGCGCAGACACTGAGAATCGCAGTCGGCTCGAACGCCATGGATAGGTGGAGCGCGTAGCGCGGAACCAATCCATGATGTGAGAGTTTACTCGCCAGCCCGGGCCGATAAGTGGATCGCGAAGCGGTCCACTTATCGGTCTTGGGTAACCGGGCGCGCGGAGACGGTACGGTAAGCAAGGACTTTTTCGGAAACCGCCCAGCTTTATTCGCTCCGGTTGACCCGCGTGTTATGCCAAGCCCTTATTTTCTTTATAGAATTCGATGGTTCTTTCAAGAGACCCGAGGCAATTTTCTTTGACTTCTTCTTCTTTTATCAGGCCTCTTGCGATCCCCCTGGCAACAGCCATTTCAGGATCGCCCATCGCATATATTTTGTATAGATCTCTTGATTTATAATTATGGTGTTGATGAATCTTTTCATTTAAGTCTAATGGGTTTAATTTGCCTTTTTCCCATTTTTTGAATTCTTCAAAAAGTCCGCCCAAGGCCAAATTCATTTCTTTCTCATAGGTAAGGCCAGCAAGTTCTCTCAAATGCTTTTTCTGCTTCTTATTGAATTCGCTCATAGGTTAAATCTTCTCTTTGATGTTCTCTTTTATTCTTTTGGCATAACGTTGAGCTCAGGGGCACCCGTTAGGGTGTCCCCTGCAGCGACTGGTTGGGCGATCTCACTTCACAGCAACACCAAAGAACTCAACCCCATGCCTGCCAGATGACACAGCCAAGTTCGGGGCGATTACCCAGCCATGCTCGCTCAAGAACAGGCCGAGTTCTTCGGATCGCGTACTCCAGAGCCACGGTTCCCCGACAAGCTTAAGAACCCACAAAACCAGCCGTGTGCAAAGACCGGCATCAGGCCGACCGTCCGAACGAGTGCCGACATAGGTGAACGCGATCCGACTACCAGAGTCGCTGATTGCGGCGCACTGATGGAACAGAGCCCCGACCGCTTCCGGAGGCAGGTACATCAACAGGCCTTCGGCCACGATGACCGTTGGGGCAGTAACCCTCCATATCTCGTTCGCGCGCAGGACGTCCACCAGCTGCCGTTTGCCAAGGTCTTCTGCTATTAGGTGAAGATTGGCCAGCTCCCCCATGGCACTGATTCCCTTTGCCTTGAGGCGAGCGGTGGCGGGATGATCAATTTCAAAGAACTCCACACCGGCAAACTCTGGTGCCAGACGCCACCCTATCGTGTCATAGCCAGCACCCAAGACGAGACAGAATGAATACGGGGTCGGACCAAGCCAAGCTGTTGATATTCAACAAAAACCATTCCAAAAATACCTGTTTTTAGATGCTATAGGGCGATTTTCGGCCTCAAAGTCGGGCCTATAAATTTCCTGTCCTTCACGAAGAACGAACGCGCCGTAATTTCGGCGACATCACGCGACCTTCCCTTCAGGCCAAGAGCATCCTGTGTTCTCCGGACAAACTCTGAACTTCCTACGGCGACGGTTTGGATCCAATAACCAGTGAATGAGCCGCTGGCGATCGCGGGCAAACTTCAACAAAAATTCCTTTTTGTGGCACCGGTGCGTGATGTGCCAGATGTAGCCGGGGATGAAATGCCTATGAGCTCTCGGCACGGCCGACTCCCCCTCCTAAGTGAAAACACACTGTAATTTACTTATAGGTCTGTTTTTGACCCCAAAAATCGGCCTATAAGGGCATTTTAGGGGTCAAAAATGGAACATTTTCTTTAATTATCAATTGGTTAGCTTGGTCCGACCCCGAGCACCGAGCACCGTTTTTACACGAAAAACATCCCATAAAAGTGCGTTTTTAGACGCTATAGGCCCATTTTTGACCCCAAAAACAGGCCCATAGCTCTCTTCGGTCTCCCGTAACACGTACACATCGTCGTTTTCTGCAATATCCCGCTTGCGACCTCGGGCTCCAAGTGCTACCTGGGTTCTTTGTGCAAACTCGGCACTCCCGACGGCAATACTTTG
>WTCI01000335.1 GCA_013138655.1 Desulfuromonadaceae bacterium
ATGGCCGTCCCACTCGAAACATCGTAAAAGATGCTGTGTACATGACAATGAAGTGCTCAAGTGATGTTACAGCGTCTGATTGCAATCAAAAGAAATTTGAAAAATTGGCCGAAATCTTTACCGAAGACGACAAAACGGGAAAAGCCTATTCAAATATGAATGTAGGACATTCTGGTTTATTCCTTTCAGGTCTTTACTCTAAGAATCCTCAAGTCATGGCTCTTGCAATACTAGCAGGTCAGGAATTAGGTTCTATTGAGGCAGTCGGAAAGAAAGAAATGACCGATGAAGATAAAAAAGGTCTAAAAAAGATCGCTAAACTTATGTGGGCAGCAAATACTGGAAGTTTTTTAACTCGCGTGGGTGCAAAAATTCAATTGGGACTTGCGAGGATGCTTTATGGAGATGTCGTTTCTCCGATTATTGATGGGACCTATAGCGCGTTACCCGTTGGACGTACCGGACATTATAAAAGCAATCAAGACTGGAAATTTATCTCTGATTATATGCACATGAAAATCGTAACTGCAGACGGGTTAGTTGCTCATTTAGGTGGCCGTAACGTCGAAAACTCTTACCACATCGACAATCCAACTCTTAGCAATGGTGAGGTTCTTACCGGTAAGTATATCTTCATGGATACAGATATGGTTATTAAGTTGAAGAAATCAAACCAGGAAATTAGAAATGCTTATTCTCGCGTATGGGAGTTTGAGCAAATGGTTTCTTCTTTATCTGATGTTGCCAAACATGCTCCAAATGATTTCATAGTAAGCATGAAATCAATTCAAGACATGATTACTCAAAATGAGTGTAAAGCTCAATATGGAACGCTTATGGGCCAACAACCTGAGTTAGTAAAGCTGACTGACAAAGGTGCGATTGAACCTGTGACTGCTGAGTTGCTTGCGAGCAAAAAGGATCTCGAGAGCTGTATCACAGCGGTTCTTCCCACATACTGGGGAAAAGCCGACGCAATTGTTTCGAAAGCGAGACGTATGGATGACGCTAAAGCTACAATGGAAGCAAATGCTGGAAAGTACTTGAGCTTTTATACCCAAAAATCTGACTACGAAATGGGCGTTGATATTTTTGATATCGATCCTAAATCAGCAAGTATCTACTACTTAGAGAATACTCCTTTTAAAAAAGGTGCCAATAGTTCTCAATCTGATGTAACAAGTACGCGTTTGTCTGAGCGTAAATTCGGTTCTTACAATGGTAAAGAACATGATAGCGGGAAAGACATTCATGCTGCATGGGTTCGAGGTTTAAGACAAGCGTGTGTAGATTCTCAAACGAAGCCAGAAGGTCAAAAAACGACTGTTGTGTTGCATAACGCATATTTCTTATTGCCTTCAAATCTCCATTTCACTGTCGCGGATATGGTCAAGAATAATGAGTGTAGTCGTGTTCAAATTCAGATTTTGACAAACTCATTAGCTACGACTGATCTCAAAGCTGTGAATTTAGCTTCAAGACATTCGTTAAAAGCGTTTGCCGATTACTACAAAAAAGTAAAAGCCGATAATCCTACTGAAGGTGCGACGGTTGATTATTATGAGTATGATGCAATCACCGGCGATGCAGGGCCAAATCGATCATTGCATACTAAGGTGAGTGTATTAGGCGATAACTGCATGATCGTTGCATCTGCAAATGCGGATGTTCGAAGTTACATGATGGATTCCAACAACGGATTCTTATTCTGTGTTGACCGAGAAAAAGCGAAAACTAATAGTACAACGCCTGTTATTGATACTTATAAAAAATTCGTAAATAATTTGATCGAAACTCGCGCGACAAAAACTGATGTCATCGAATATGCAAATAGAAACCGTGAGGAACTATTGGCTTATGATCATTAAGTTATCCAAGCAATAGCGACAAAATACCGTGCTGAGCGTTGGTTAGAGGCAGAGCAGATGGAAAAAATCATTGCCTATATTGTTACATTGCTTGATAGCGCACATGAGCTATCGGTGAAGTCCGTCTCTGAAGGTGTTGACTCGGAAGACGCTGAAAAATTCAACTTCATGTTTAAAACTCTTTAAAAGGTCTTCAGCTGTTTTTTTTCAGGCTCTGTGAAGAGGTGCGTCGCTATGCTTTCTATTGAAATCAGAACATTTTGCAGATTAATTCTTCCAGTTGTAATCGTGGCCTACCTCTGCCTCCTGACAGTTCCGGTTTCGGCGGGCAAAATCTACAAATGGCGTGACAAGCAGGGACGCCTGCATTTCTCGGACTCGAAACATAACGTCCCTGCTGAACTCCAGAATGAAACCAAAGAGTACAAGCCCGACTCTTCAAGCATCACCGTGATGCCCGGCAGCGAACCAATCTCAGACAACGCGGCCAAAACAACCGACAGAGACAAACTCCGAAAAGACGGCTTCTCCATCCCCTACGTATCCAGGGAAGGCTCAGCAAACCGGGTTATTATCAACGTGACCTTCAACGGCACCGTAACCGCACCAATTCTCGTCGACACGGGATCCCCCGGACTGGTCATTTCCGATGAACTGGCTGATCGACTCGGTCTTTTCGATAAAAACGGCAGCAGGCTGATGGTGTTCATTTCCGGCATTGGCGGCACGGAAACAGCGACAAGGACCATCATCAATAAACTTTCGATCGGCGGCATTACAGAGGAATTTATTCCGGCCCATATCGTTTCAGACATGTCGGATGCTTATAAAGGGCTGATCGGCATGGATATCCTGTCGAGCTACACCCTTACCATTGACCCTGCCAACCAGCGACTCATCGCCAATGAAATTCCGGCGATGCGGGACCGCCCTGCCGGTCGTGACAAGGTATGGTGGCAGGCCAGATTCAGGGAGTTCCGTTCTTACAACGAATTCTGGGAGCGGCAGGTCATGCTGGTTGACAGAAACAACTCCCCCTATTCCAGGCTGCCCCCAAGTGAACACAAGAAGGTCAAAAGTTTTATTTTTCAGCAAAGGGATGAAGCACAGGAGCTTTTTAGCAAATTGGAACGCTTTGCACGCTGGAGAAACGTTCCGAGGCATTGGCGTCGGTGAACTTTAATTTGGCGGCCGGCAATTCCCGACCCATCCCCAAACCGGCAAAACAAGGGGCTTGCGACGCATAAGGAGACATTCTATATTCGCCCCGTCAAGGAAAATATTTGTCTGTGTAATTTTGCATTGCAAAGTGAAAAACGATTGGAGGAAAGTAAGTATTATGCGTGTAACTAATCTTTGGAAAAAAAATGAGCGGCCCACCATTTCGTTCGAGTTTTTCCCGCCACGCAGTGAAAAAGATGCGGGAAAATTTGAAAAAGTGATTGATAATCTGGCCAAACTGAATCCTGATTTTGTTTCTGTGACCTTCGGTGCCGGAGGATCCAGTCGTGAAGGTTCATATCAACTCGTCAACAAACTCATTAATGAAAAAGGCCTCGACGTTATTGCGTACCTTGCCGGGTATGGTTTGGATCCGGATGAGATAACATCTGTTCTGGACAGTTATCAGGGTCTCGGGGTGGAAACCATTCTGGCTTTACGCGGCGATCCGCCTCGCGCAAACGAAGGGTTCACGCCGCATCCTCAGGGCATGCGGCACGCTTCAGACTTGCTGGAATTCATGGGGGAGCGTTATGGTTTCTGCA
>WTCI01000221.1 GCA_013138655.1 Desulfuromonadaceae bacterium
TCCTCCGGTTTGTCCGGCTGAACGGCTTGCAACTTTTCGTTTTTCCTTGAATAAACATCATGCCCCCTCCCAAGAACCATGAATTATTACGATAAACTAGGCCACGCATTTGCGAATGTCAAGAAGCTACATTCTCCCTTTATTCCTTTTCGGTTATCCACTTGTGATGCATTAACCCTTTTTTGCCACAGACACATACAGACAACTGCGGGACAAAATCAAAATCTTGTCTCGCACAAAGCCACGATGTCACGAAGAAGGACAAGGTCAAAATCGAAATATCAGGGTTGTAGATCAAAATCGGAATAATGGGTTTCCTTTGTGATCTTGGTGTCTTGAGTGAGTGTAACGAACGGGTGCGAGGATGATTATGAACTTTTCTGATTTCAGGTTTTACGTCCCGCCCCTGTCCGTGTGGGTCCGTGGCCAACATGTGCTTTCGTAATGGATTTACTGGAGCGAAGCGGATAACCAGATTAGAAAGTTTTCAGTTCGAGCCGGCCATTGACCATTTCGAGGTAAGAAAACTGCGTGATCCAGTCGCCGACAACCAGAACCTGTTTGTTATTGTAAACTATACTGATCGGCTGATGGAAATGGCCACAGACGATTGTATCTGCGGCGGTCGTTGTTCCTGATTCAGCGAAGGTGCGCAGCAAAGGGTTTGGGTCAGCGTTGCGGCTGTCGGGATTTTTCTTGCGACTCAGATCACTGAGCCGGATGGCGAAAGCCCAGACGGGATCAGGGTGGACGATTCTGGCGAGAAAGCGAATCAGTCCGCTACGCAAGAAGGTTCTCAGCCGCTGGTAATTTTTACTCGGGTTAAGCAGATCACCGTGACAGAGCAACAATTTTTTGCCATCGAACTCTACCAGTTGCTGATCCGGGATAACCGTGCAGCCGAGAGTGTCGGTAAAATAGGGGCCGAGGTGAAAGTCGTGGTTCCCTTCGACAAAATAGAGCTTGGTACCGGCATTGGTGAGCTGGCGTAATTTTTCCAGCAGGGGGATATAAGCACTGAAGACGAGATGCTTGTAGCCGATCCAGAACTCGAAGATGTCACCGAGTAGAAACAGTCCGTCCAGGTTTTGCTGCTGATCGAGAAAATCGAGCAGTTTCTGATAGTTGCTATCCTGAGGGTGGCGCAGGTGAGCATCGGCAATAAAGATAGCTCTCATGGTCGGCAACTATAAAGAGCCGTACCTGCAATGTCAATCAAGACGCAAGTCCTTTCTTTAAGAGGTGCTCTATGGAATATCCGATGATTCATATCTGTTATCGTGTCATGGATCTTGCTGCCAGTGAAGAATTTTACCGTAAAGCGTTCGGATTCGAGGTGTCGCGGAAAAAAGATTATCCCGACGGTCGCTTCACGCTCAGTTACCTGACTTCGGTCGAACTGCCGTTTGAACTGGAACTGACCTATAACTATGACCAAAAAGATCCCTACGTGATCGGCAACGGCTATTCTCATCTGGCTGTCGGAGTCACCGATCTGGAGGCCTCGCATAAGCGTCATGAAGGGATGGGGCTGGAGATCTCCCCGTTAAAAGCGCTGGGCGGCGGTAAGCCAAGATTCTATTTTGTGACCGATCCGGACGGCTTCCGCGTTGAAGTCGTACGCTGTACTTCACTTTAGGAGTCTGTTGGACAGACTGCCGGGAGAGATAGATGTCATTTGATGAACTGATTGCCAAGGGACGTCGTGCCCTTGAGGAGGATGATAGCCGTAGTGCCTTGCAGACTTTGCAGGAGGCGATCAAACTGGGGGAAACAGCCGAAGCCTGGCAATTACTGGCCGAGGCTCAGCTTGAGGAAAATCAACTGGCCCAGGCAAAAAAAAGTTTGACTGCAGGCCTCAGGTTGGCTGCCGACAACATCGATCTGCTCTATCTCTCTGCTGATTTGAGCCTGGAAGAAGAGCAGATCGATGCCGCTCTGCAGACTTACGAGAAAATTATTGCAATCGATCCGCAGGAGAGCGACGCCCGGGTCAACAAGGCGTTGCTGGAGATGGATGCCGAACAGTTTGCTGCCGCCGAGAAAACCTGTCGCGAAGCTTTGCAGATCGATCCCGAATCGGCGTTTGTCCTCAATGCGTTGGGGGATATCTGTTTCGCAGGCGGCAACAATCAGGAAGCCATGGCTTGTTATCTGCGGGCCGCGGAAATCGATCCTGATGAGTCGCAGAGCTATCTGAACCTTGCCGATCTTTACTATGACAGCAATCAACTGAAAGAGGCGGAAGAAGCCTGCAGCAAGGCCTTGGCGCTGGATGCCGGGCTGCCGCTCGGCTATTTGACCCTCGGTTATATCTATATGGATCAGGATCGTCCGCAGGATGCGCTCGAAAATTTCCAGCAGTTTTTAAAGCTGGAGAAAAGTCCCTCGGCCAAACAGATCCGTGATGAAGTGAATGCTGTTATCGAGGGCTTAAAATAGCCCAGGGAACAGGCGAGGGCTAATGCCGGCCGAAAACAACTTTCCTGGCCGGAATTAGAAGACAGGATTAACCGCACGGGACACTTAGGTACTATGGGAATTGCTGCTGATATCATCATCATTGTTGTTGCCGCACTTTTCGGCGGACTGATCGCCCAGAAGTTACGGCAACCGCTGATCCTCGGCTATATCCTTGCCGGGGTGGCGATCGGCCCGTTTACCGGCGGGGTTACCGTTTCCGATATCCATGAAATCGAAAAGCTGGCCGAAATCGGTGTGGCTCTGCTGCTTTTTGCCTTGGGTTTGGAATTTTCCCTCAAAGAGCTGAAACCGGTTAAATATGTCGCCCTGATCGGGGGGACACTGCAAATCATTCTGACGATCGGTTACGGCTATCTGATCGCCCGCTGGCTCGGTTGGGAAACGGTCCCCGCACTCTGGTTGGGTGGTCTGATTTCTCTATCGAGTACCATGGTGATCTTGAAGACCCTGATGAGCCAGGGGCGGATGGGGACCCTGTCGAGCCGGGTGATGATCGGTATCCTGATCGTTCAGGATCTTGCCGTGGTGCCTTTGATGATCGTGCTGCCGCAACTTTCCAACCCGCAAACCGGATTGCCGATGCTCGCTATTGCGGCGGTGAAATCGGTGGTTTTTTTGTTACTTATGTTCCTCGTCGGAACCCGGTTGTTGCCTTGGTTGTTGGCCATTGTCGCACGCTGGAATTCCCGTGAACTCTTTGTCCTGACGATTACCGCTATCGGCTTGGGACTCGGTTATGCGACCTATCTGGCGGGTCTGTCTTTCGCCTTCGGGGCTTTTGTGGCCGGGATGGTTTTGAGTGAATCGGATTACGGTCACCAAGCCCTCAGTGACATCATTCCGTTGCGCGACCTGTTCGGTTTGCTCTTTTTTACTTCGGTCGGGATGCTGCTTAATCCTGGTTTTCTCGTTGCCAATTTTGCCGCTGTTTTCCAACTGGTCCTGCTGATCGCGGTCGGTAAAGGGCTGTTGATGGCGGGGATTGTGCGTTCCTTCGGCTATGCTAACGTGGTTCCATTAGCGGTCGGTCTGAGCATGTTTCAGATCGGCGAGTTTTCTTTTGTGTTGGGGCAGGTCGGTTTTGCCGGCGGCTTCCTCAGTGGAGAACAGCATTCTTACCTCCTCTCTGCGACCGTTCTCAGCATGTTGATCACCCCCCTGGTTTCCGGGTTGACTGCGCCGATTTATGGTTTGAAACGGCGCTTTTGGCAGACCGATACCCTTGAGACGGTCAACTTGCCGAAGGAAGGTTTGCATCATCACATTGTGATCGCCGGGGGCGGACGGGTCGGACAACACGTCGCACAGGTATTGAAACAACTGGAAGTCCCCTTTGTCCTTATCGAGATGAGTCACCGCTTGATCGATGCTTGTAAAGCCCGTGGTTATCCAGCGATCTACGGCGATGCAAGTCAAGAGGTGATTCTGGAGGCAGCTCATCTGGCTGAAGCTGAGCAGCTGTTGATCACCATCCCGAATATTACCACTACGGAATCAATTGTCCGCTACACTCATCGGCATCATCCTGAATTGAATATCGTTGTTCGTGCCGAGGGAACCGAGCAAATGGCCGCTCTCTACGAGGATGGCGTTTACATGGTCATTCTGCCGGAACTGGAGGCGGGGTTGGAAATTGCCCGTCAGGCATTGCTGAACCAGAAAATCCCGATTCCGATCATTCAGCGATTCACCGATGCGGTGCGGCTCGATCATTATTGTTCAGATAATGAAACTGATGCTGAAAAACGTGAAATTCGCCTGATGAAAAACGCGCGCGACCTGCTTGAGTTGAGCTGGGAGAGACTGGAGCCGGAGAGCTTGCTGATCGGCAAGAGTTTACGCGAACTGGCTATCCGCCGGACGATCGGTGTATCGATTGTCGGAGTGCTGCGAGATGGGGATTTTACCACCAATCCCTCAGCTGAATTTGCCTTTCAGCAGGGCGATATGCTGGCGATTATCGGTAGCCCGTCTCAGCGTACAGCGATCCATGGGTTAGCGCAGTCGGGTCAAGTGCAGTAGGAAGTATTAAAGTTTTTCGCGTAGTATTATTAACTGCCTTCTGCAAGTCTGAATCAAGAACATTGGTAACAGCGTACTTCATTGGCAGTGGTGGAGACGTAATACCTCACGAACCCGATCCATCAATTTAAGGTCAGGATTCAGATGAAACCGTGAAGTTCTTTCCATATCCAGTGCTCAATATGAAAATAAATGGGAAATATCGAGATATTAAACTATGGAATTTAGTTTCCGGAATTCGTCATTAATACATCAATAGGTGGAAAATTATCCGGTCTATTGAAAAAAAATAGGTGGAACTTTTTCCACATATCACGACTGTTATAAAAGAGAATTAAATTATGGGGTATCAACTCTGGACTTCACCAATAACTGGATATCGAAGAAAAGGCACAAGGTTTGATTCATTAAAACAGTTGTTTATAGACAATATTACTGCTCAATGTATTTATGAACCCTTGCTTAGTTGCCCGATAAATTCAGAGTCAACCCTCGCAAAAGAAGCACTTGTTGCCAGAGATTTTGATATTGCCGGTGTCAAGGAAACTGAGGAAGGCAAAGTTGTTGGGTATGTCGTTACTGAAGATATAGGTGAAGAGGAGTTTCACAAGTATGTCATTCAAATTGGAATTGATGTTGTTATCTCTGATTCAACAC
>WTCI01000308.1 GCA_013138655.1 Desulfuromonadaceae bacterium
TGAGTCTTGTTCTGACCCGCATTGATAATCGTTTGATCCATGGTCAGGTTTTGGAGACCTGGGTTCCATATCTGCACGCTGATTGTATTGTGGTCGCCAACGATAATGTCGCCGGGATGCCACTGAAAAGAATGATGATGAAATCCTCGGTTCCCAGCCGGATGCGGGTGGAAATCGGTATGGTAGAGGAGGTCGCGGCACTTTTCGATTCCGGGGAACTGGATCACTGTAAAACCCTACTGCTGTTCGGCACCGCACTGGATGCTCTGCGGGCCTATCGTTACGGCTTGGTCTATCAGCAGTTGAACCTAGGGAACCTGCACGCCGGGGACGGGAAGGCGCGCTTGAGTTGCACGATCTTTCTCGATCCGAGTGATCTTGACCATTTAATCGAGCTGGACGAGGCGGGTGTGACAATTACCGCGCGCTGTATTCCTGTCGATTCCGAGCGTTCGTGGAAAAAGTTGATTCCGCATCGGAGGAAGCAGGATTGAATCTTTCTGATCTGCTTTTAGGCGCACTGATCGCCCTTGTTTGCGGTTTGGATCGTACGGCGATTCTTCAGGTGATGATCTCCAGGCCGATTGTTGCGGCGCCTCTGGTGGCTTGGATACTTGGTGAACCGATGATCGGGTTGCAGATCGGAATGATGGTTGAGCTTCTTTGGCTGGCGCGTCTTCCGGTCGGGGCGGCAATTCCTCCGGATGATACTCAGGTCGCCATCGCCGGCAGTGTTCTGGCAATCAATTTCAGTCGGGTTTTTGCTGTTCAGGGGGGTGAACTCCTCTTGCTTTGTCTCCTGGTGGCGATTCCGCTTGGTAAGGTCGGGCAGTATTTCGATCGCTTTGCGCGTCAGTACAATGTTCGTTTGTTGAAGCGGGCTGAAAGCTGCCTGGAAAAGAAAAATATTTTTTTCGCCGAAATGCAGCATTTGCGTGGCTTGCTCAGCTTTTCCCTGGCGGCTGTCGGCACCTATGTTGTTATCCTGATCGGCGGTTTTTTCCTGATTCCGCTACTCTGGCCGCTGGTCCATGAACCCTTGCTCGATTCCAGTCGTTTGTTGCAGCTGGCACTGCCCTTGGTTGGGGTGGCCGTGATTCTGGGGACAATCAATGTCAGCCGCGCGCTGACTCTCTTCTGTGCTTCTTTTAGTATGGCATTTTTGCTGATGTGGCTGGTGTAACTCATGGCACTGACGAGAAAAACGCGTATTCATGTTTGGTTTCGCCTGCTGCTGTTGCAAGGGAGCTGGAACTTTGAGCGTTTGCAGGGGCTCGGCTTCTTTTATGCCCTGCTGCCGGCGTTGAAAAAGCTTTATCGGCGCAATCAGCTCGTCACAATCGGCCGGGAATACCTGGGGTATTTCAATACTCATCCATATCTGGCGCCGTTGGTTGCTGGTGCCGTGCTGAAACTGGAAGAAGAACGGGCCGCACAGCAGGATCTGCAGGTGACTATTGATGATTTCAAAGAAATGGTTGCTGCACCCTATGCCGCGATCGGTGATGCGCTTTTCTGGGGCGGGTTGCGGCCTTTGGCTGCGGGGATTGCTTTGTTTTTTGCTGCCAAGGGCATTCTCTGGACTCCCTTGATTTTTCTGTTGCTCTACAACCTGGTGCCTTTGGTCTTCCGTTTGTCCGGTTTTGTTTATGGTTACCATCGGGGTATTCGTTCTGTTGAATTTATCCAGCGCCGTTGCTTGCCGGATTGGGCAATTCATACCAAGGAAGCCGCTGTGGTTGTTTTGGGAGGATTCAGTGCTTTTCTGGTTTTTCAACATTTACAGCATGATGAAATGGTCAGCTGGGTTGGCTTGTTAGCCTTGATTCCGATGATTTTGCTTGGTTTGATTGCCCGTAAAGGAATTTCTACGTTAATGCTGACCTTGTTAACTGCAATTGTCATTATTTTACTCAGCATGTTTTGGACAGATGTGACTGGGTTGCTGGTGCTTTAAAGGAACACATTAAATGCAAAAGCAAAAATTTATTATAAAAAATCGCCTCGGTCTGCATGCTCGTGCCGCTGCCCAACTGGTCCAAACGGCGAACCAGTTTAAGGCGGATGTCACACTGGTAAAAGATGATGTCGAGGTGAGCGGTAAAAGTATCATGGGAGTATTATTGCTTGCGGCACCCCAAGGGACGGATATTGTCCTGTCGGTGGAGGGGCCGGATGAAACCGAGGCCATGATCGCTCTTGCCGGATTGATCGGGGATGGTTTCGGTGAAGACTGAAGTTGCATCAGACACCTATCTGGTGGGGATCGGAGTCTCACCGGGGATCAGTATCGGTGAGATCGTCCTGCTCGGCCACCGGTCAACGGTGGAAGATCAGCCAATTGAGGCTGCGGATGTTGAGCCCGAAATTGAGCGTTTTTACTGGGCCATTTCACAAGCACAGAAGCAGCTTCAAGAGATCAAGGATGCGGTTTCCAATCAGCCGCATTTGCGTGAACATCTCTACATTCTGGATACCCATCTGCTGATTCTGGATGATGAAATGCTGGTCGGGGAGACAGAACGCGCCATCAGGGAGCAGGTCAGCTGTGAAAGTGCCTTGACCAGGGTGCTTCAGCAATTGCGGCAGATGTTTGAAAATATTGAAGATGAGTATCTGCGCGATCGGCAGTCTGATGTGGATGCTGTCGGTGGCCGGTTGATGCGAATTCTGACCGGTGAACATGAACGTTCGATCACCGATATCGAACAAAACACCTTGATCGCTGCACATGATCTTTCTCCCGCCGATACGATGCAACTGGATCGGGAGAAGGTTCTCGGTTTCATCACCGACAAGGGGGGCAGGACGGCGCATACAGCGATCCTGGCCAGATCGCTTGAAATCCCTGCCGTGGTCGGCCTGGAGACGATAACCTCGCTTGTTTACGATCGTCTGCCGGCGATTATCGACGGCGGAACCGGGGTCGTCATTCTCAACCCCTCAAAAGAGACCTTTACCGAATATCTCAAACGTAAACAGACTTATGAATATCTGGAAAAAGAGCTGGACAGCTTCCGGGATCTGCCCGCCATCACGACCGATAAGTTCAAGGTGGCGTTGCGGGGGAATCTTGAACTCTCCAGCGAGTTTCCCCTGGCCCGTAAGCATGCCGTCGAAGGTGTTGGTCTTTATCGCACGGAATTTCTTTATCTCGGGCGGAGTGAGCCGCCGGGTGAAGAAGAACAGGTGGCAACCTATCGACAAATTCTTGAAGAGATGCAGCCTCACCCAGTGACGATTCGTACTCTCGATATCGGTGGCGATAAGGTTGTTTCCGGGCTAACGCTGCCGCGTGAAGAGAATCCGGCGATGGGCCTGCGGGGCGCCCGTTTCTCTTTGCGTGAAGGTGAATTGTTCAAAATCCAGTTGCGGGCCATTCTGCGTGCTTCTGCTTACGGTCAGGTGCGCATCATGTTCCCGATGATCAGCGGTATTGTTGAGCTTCGGATGTGTAAACGACTCTTGTGGCAGGTTCAGTATGAATTGCAGGAAGAGGGCATTGATTTTGATCCAAAGGTGCAAATTGGTATGATGGTCGAAACCCCGTCGGCCGTTTTGCTGGCACCGTTTTTTGCCGAAGAGGTGGATTACTTTTCGGTCGGAACCAATGATCTGATTCAATATTGTCTGGCCGTTGATCGTGGCAATGAACATGTCGCATATTTGTATAATCCCATGCACCCCGCTATCTTGCGGGCTTTAAAAACAGTCTGTGCGGCTGCTGACCAGGCTGGCATTGATGTCTGTGTTTGTGGGGAGATGGCCGCCGAGCCGCTTTACACGCTCGTTTTGCTTGGTTTGGGCTTGCAAGAACTGTCGATGAATCCAGCCAGTATTCCAAGAGTCAAGAGGGTGCTGCGTCAGGTGTCGCGTCAGGATGGACAGGCGCTGCTGGAGGAGCTTTTAGCTTTACGGACGAGCAAAGAGATAACAACCTGCCTTGAGCAAAGGATGCGCACGCTGTTACCCGACATCTTTGAGAACGCCTTGATTTAGGTGTTTGGCAAAATTCCGTTGACTCAGATGTGACTGATCAATACTATACTATGTTTGTTTTTTGAGATTACGCAGAAGGAGTACTGCATATGTCTATGACCGATTTTTTATTTACCTCGGAATCTGTCGGAGAAGGGCATCCCGACAAAATTGCCGACCAGATTTCCGATGCTGTGCTGGATGCCATTCTGGAGCAGGACAGTCAAGCCCGGGTGGCCTGTGAGACCATGGTGACGACCGGAATGGCGATTATCGCCGGGGAAATTACCACGACTGCTTATGCGGATCTGCCGTCAATCGTCCGGGAGACCATCAAGGAGATCGGCTACAACGATTCGGCCATGGGCTTCGATTACGAAACCTGTGCGGTGCTGACATCCATCGATCAGCAGTCTCCGGATATTTCTCAGGGGGTGAACGAAGGGGCGGGTCTGTTCAAGGAACAGGGTGCGGGTGACCAGGGGCTGATGTTTGGGTTTGCCTGCAACGAAACCCCGACATTGATGCCGATGCCGATCACTTTTGCTCACAAATTGACCAAGAAATTAGCCGATGTGCGCAAGAGCGGGCAACTGAATTTCTTGCGTCCGGACAGTAAATCGCAGGTTTCTATTCAGTATATTGATGATAAGCCGACGCGGATTGACACCGTGGTTATCTCTTCTCAGCATAACCCGGATGTTAAGTATGAAGATCTGAAAGAAGCGATTATCGAAGAGGTGGTCAAGCCGATTCTGCCGGCCAATCTGCTTGACGACCGGACCCGTTTCCTGATTAATCCGACCGGTCGGTTTGTGATTGGCGGCCCGATGGGAGATTGTGGACTGACCGGGCGGAAAATTATCGTTGATACCTATGGTGGACAGGGCTCCCACGGCGGTGGTGCTTTCAGCGGGAAAGATCCCTCCAAGGTGGACCGTAGTGCTTCTTACATGGCACGCTATGTTGCCAAGAACGTGGTGGCCGCGGGATTGGCTCGCAAGTGTGAGGTCCAACTGGCCTACGCGATCGGTGTTGCCGAGCCTGTTTCGGTGATGATCAACAGCTTCGGTACCGGCAAGATTCCTTCCAATAAGATTGCCGAGATTGTCCGGGCCGAGTTTGATATGCGCCCGGCGGCTATTATTGAACAGCTTGACCTGCTTAAGCCGATTTATCGGCAGACTGCAGCCTATGGTCATTTCGGCCGTGAACTGCCTGGTTTTAACTGGGAAGTAACCGACCGTGTCGAATCGCTTAAATCCCGTGCTGCAATCTGAGTAGATATTTGAGAATGAGATAAAAAAAGGGTGAACCGATCGGTCAAGCCGTTTACCTTTCGTGTTGGTTTTAAAATGAGCGGCTGAGCGGCCCTTAGCTCATCTCAAAAGCGGCGAGAACCAATGTGGTTCCCGCCGCTTTTCTGTTGTTAATCTCCTTCGAAGGTTAGG
>WTCI01000212.1 GCA_013138655.1 Desulfuromonadaceae bacterium
TGATACTCCTCATCGTACATCACCAGAGATGACTGGGGACCGAGCATAAACAGTCTCCTTACTGAAGTTTATTAGCATTAATCTGTATATCATTTAAAATGTCTCCCTTCAAGGAGTTTCCCCCATATTCCTTAAAAAGAATTCATCTTTTTCGGGGGATGCACACCGCTGGATCGGGAGATCTTCGCGGTTGACTTGCTGTAAAAAATCCACTAACTATTCAAAGGGATAGCTTTTCTTCTCCAACAGAACAATCAAAAGGGTACGATTTGCCAACTCTTCTTGAATTACCTGTCGGCCTGCGTCGCTGGCATGACGACAAAATCATCGCTCCCCAGCAGCGTGAAGGGTTTGAAATGTCCCTGCTGGAGGATTGCGCTAATGCCTACCGCTTTACGGCAACCATTCATGCCGGCAAAATAGCTGAGGTTTTCAACAGTTTTTCCAGATTTCTGCAGGAAGAAGCCTTTTTTATCCTTGAACACTATCCGGAAGAGCAACTGCCATCACGTCCAAGCGGTGCCGATGAACGACCGGTACCGGTTGTTCATTATTCTCCCTACCTGCCGACAACGGATTTGTTGCGGTTGGTGGCTCCCTACCTTGAGCGGATGATTCATGACGGCTTTGTCGGCTTTGGCCTGGCCAATAACCGTAGGGGGCTGGAACTTTTCTACTCCGAAGAGAAGGTCATGACCTTCTTCACCGACAACCATTTGCGACTCTGCGATTTTCTGCGACAACACCAGGTTCCCCATCGACCCAACCTTGCCCTGCCGGCTGACTTTGGTCACGACCATCTCTCCCTGCTCGGCTTCCCCCGACAGTTACTGCCCAAAGCCCTTCAAGAACTGAGTGACAAGGATCTCGACTCGACCAATTTTTGTGCAGAACTGATCGAGCAGCTTGATATGTATCAGGTCGAGGAGGGACTTTCCTTTTTCCTGACCCGCAAAGAGCAGGAGCAGATCGCGGAACTGGTGAACAAAGAGCTTGCGGACAACGAATTTTCCGACATCGAATTCGGCAGCCTGCTGCTGGATTGGAGCGATTTTGTCATCGAGTGCGAAAACGGCTTTGAGGGAGACCTGTGGGAGTACCGCCAGGGCTTGAAAATCCGCGATACTATTCAATTGGTGATTGAAATTGCTCCTGAGCCCCTCGCGGAGAAGATCGGCTCGATCGTGAGCGATCCCGACAAATTCTTTCAAAGAACCCTGATTGACCGACGCAAAAGGCTCGACCCCCCCTCTGAACCCAAATTGCAACAGGAACGCTTCTGGTACCAGGGGATGGTGCGTAACCAGGGGATTGACCTGCGCCGTGACCTGATCCGCCAGGGCTGGTTCAAGCATTAAACTATATGCTATTAATCATTGCCGCCGTCCCACTGGAAACCAAGCTGCTACGCCACCAACTGCTGTCACCGCAAACCGTCCCTGTTGGCCCACGTCAAGCGTTCTCCGGAAAAATTAACAACCAACCGCTCCTGATTGCTCATAGTGGTGTCGGCCAAGCGGCCATGGCCCTACAGCTGACACGCTTGGCAGAAAACCATCCACTGAGTTCGGTCTTGCTCTGCGGTTGTGGCGGCTGTTACCCCGGCAGCGGCCTGAAAATCGGCGACCTGGCACTGGCCAATGAAGAAATTTATGGAGATCTGGGTGTGTCCACGGCAGATCGATTTATCCCCCTGGACCAGCTCGACATCCCACAGGATCCATCGCTGATGCCGCCCCTGCAGCAAAGTTATCCATTGCAATCACAACTGGGAGACTGGGCCCGATCAATCCTTCCGGAAGCTGCTTGTGGACCCTTTGTGACAGTCAATTGCGGCAGCGGCCAACAACTCCTGAGCGAGGAACTTGAACAACGCACCGGCGGCATCTGTGAAAATATGGAAGGTGCGGCGGCCGCCCAGGTTTGTGCCGAATATCACCTGCCGTTACTTGAACTGCGTGGCATCTCCAACCCGACCGGAACCCATAACCCACAGCAGTGGGATATTGTCAAGGGAGCCGAAACTGCCCAGCTTGCGGTCCTCGAACTCCTGACACACTGGCCGGAGCAATAAGGATCATTGATGCAGGAACTGACCCTCGGCTATTCTCCTTGCCCAAACGACACTTTCATTTTTTATGGACTGATCCACGGCCGGATTCCCTGCCCGGGAGTGAGCTTTATCGAGCAACTGGAGGATGTCGAAACGCTCAACCGATTGGCCCTTGAAGGCCGCCTCGATTTGACGAAAATCTCTTACCATGCCCTCGGGCACTTGCGACAGGACTACGCCCTGTTACACAGTGGCGGGGCACTCGGGCGGGGCTGCGGACCGCTGGTTGTCGCTCGAAAAGCAACCGACATGGCACAGCTGCGTGGCAAGAAAATCGCCATCCCCGGACAGCTGACCACGGCCAACCTGCTGTTGCAACTCTATGGAGAAGGCTACGACAACCTGTTGGTCCTCCCATTTCACGAAATTATGGCAGCCGTGTCAGCCGGGCGGGCAGATGCGGGGGTCATCATCCACGAATCGCGTTTTACCTATCAACTGCACGGTCTGCAACAGGTGCTGGATCTCGGCCAATGGTGGGAAGAGGATTCAGGATGCCCGATCCCCTTAGGAGGGATACTGGCCAAACGTTCCCTCGGCCATGAACTGATTCAACAGATTGATCAGGCGTTGCGCTCCAGCGTTGAATTCGCCTTTGCCCATCCACAACAGCCGCAGGACTACATTCGCCGACATGCCCAGGAGTTGGCAGAAGATGTCGTCCGCAATCACATCGCTCTTTACGTCAACGATTTTTCCATCGATCTTGGCGACGCAGGCATTCAGGCCGTGGAAACGCTCTTCGCCCGCGCTGAACAACGCGGCATCATCCCTCCCTGTGATCTGCCGCTGTTTATTTAACCATTCAAGAACGGGTGCTGATGTGCCGGTGCCGCCCATTCCAAGGGCCGCATGACCCCATCCCTGGGGCTTGACTGTCGCCATCCGGGCGACAGACACCCTTTCCATGGGCATCACCGGCACCTCTTGCTGAATAGTTACTATTTAAGAAACCCCCCGAACGAAAAAGAGGCGCACCCTGCAGGACGCACCTCTTGCTTTTCACCGTAGAAAAAACTGTTTACTGGCGGATGTGTACCGCACGGATAAACGTGGCGTTCACCGCTTCTTTCACAGCGTTAAGTGTCGCTTCATCGGCCGAAGAATCGATGGAGAAAACTACCATCGCCTCACCCGCCTTTTCGGTCCGGCCGAGGCTCATATTGCCGATATTCACACCGGCATTGCCGAGAATGGTGCCGATCTTGCCGATAGAACCGGGCCGGTCGGCATAAGTCATCACCAGCATATGTTCTTCAGGGCGGAAATCGATGTCGAAGTTGCGCATCTTGACAATTTTCGGGATTCCTTCAAAAAGAGTCCCGGCAATCGACCGCTTTCCTTGCGTGCTCTCCAGGCTCAAGGTGATCAGATTGGAAAAAGAATCGGTTTCCGTGGAGCGGACCGACTCGACCTCAATCCCCATATCCCGGGCAATCAGGCTGGCATTGACCATATTTACGTCCTGCTCGGTACAATGGTTGAGGAGCGCGGCCAGGCCGCAAACACTTAAGGGGGAACAGTCAAAACGGGCCAACTTGCCGTTATAAGTAAAGGTGATCTTGTGCGGATTCGGCGGGGCCAGTTGCGAGATAAAGTCACCGATGATCGAGATCAGTCGCATAAACGGCTTCATATGTTCCATCAGATCGGGATCGAAGCGGGGGACATTCACCGCGTTCGACAGTGGCTGACCGTCGATATAATTGACGATTTCTTTGCTCACATCGATAGCGACATTCTTCTGCGCCTCGAAGGTGTTGGCGCCCAGATGAGGGGTGACCAGCATCTTCGGATGAGCAATCAGTTTTTTCAGCAGTTCGCTTCTCGGTGGTTCCTCACTCCAGACATCAAAAGCCGCACCACCGCACTTGCCACTTTCCAGGGCATCCAGCATCGCCTGCTCGTTGATGATACCGCCGCGGGCACAATTGATGATAAAGACGCCATCCTGCATCCCGGCAAAATGTTCGGCGGTTATCAGGTCACGGGTTTCCTCATTGAGCGGCGTGTGCACGGTGATGATATCGGAGAAACGGATAACATCCTCCAACGAAACCAGCTTGACGCCAAAATCTTCAGCCCGCTTTTCCGAGATATAGGGATCGTAAGTGATGACGTCGGCTTCAAAAGCCCGGCAACGCAATGCCACCCGGCCACCCACCTTGCCGAGACCGATAACGCCAATCGTTTTATCTTTCAGTTCATAACCGGTAAAGGGTGCCCGCTGCCAGTCACCCCCCTTGAGGCTGGCATTGGCGATCGACACGTTACGACAGTAAGAAAGGAGCAGCGCCATGGTGTGCTCGGCGGCTGAGTTGACATTGCCGTAAGGAGCGTTGACGACAATGATTCCTTTGCTGCTGGCCGCTTCGACATCGACATTGTCGATCCCGACACCGGCCCGGGCAATGATCTTCAACTTGCCGGCACGATCCAGTAATGCCCGGTTCACCCGAGTCATACTACGGGTAATGATCGCCTCGTAATCACCGATAATCTGATGCAACTCGTCTACGGGCAGGCCAACCTTGAAATCAACCTGAATACGTGGGTCATCAAGAATCGGCAAAAGTCCATTTTTGGAAATCTCATCGGTAATCAGAACTTTCATTGTTGACCTTTCTCTACCTGCAAACTATTCAGCATATTTCCAAACACAAACCACAAAGCAGTCATTGCTGCAGATTATCGTTCCCGGGGAAGGGCGGGATAGATGGATATTTAAAAAGGGGGCGATTTTAGGCCCATCTCCGAGCGATGTCAATTGAGTATACACAGCCCAGATCCACCAGCACTATTTTGGATAATAGGTCGACCACCTTTCGATTCCCCTTGCTGAAAATCGATTTTCTGCGTAATTTGATATGATTCCAGCATGTTGTGTTTACCGAAGGTGTCTGGAAAATTTCTAGACGGGAGCTGTTGTGGCTGAGAAAAGGGAAATAAAACGGAAAAAAAAGCGTTTGAAGCTTCGCTTCGGGGTTGACTCCCCGAAGCGCGTTGCCTTTACCGAAGATATAAGTCATCGAGGGCTTTTCATCATAACCGGGCAGCCAGAGCGTCCTGGACAGAAGGTGCTGATTGAAATGCTGCTGCCGAATGAGGACACCGTCATCGTTCATGGGCGTGTCCAGTGGGCGAAAAAAGTTCCTCCTAACCTCATCCGGCTTGCCAATAAAGGGGGAATGGGTGTTCGTTTGCTCCACTTTGAATCTGGCGAAGAATCTTACCAACAGCTGGTTTATGAACTCCGGCATTGAATTTATTGTCGATGGCTGATCCCCGGGAAAATCGAGAATATTTGCCGGCTGTCGCCCCGGATCTCATGTTGATTCGTTGGGGCCATGGCGAATGGCAGGTAAAGAGCCTGTCTGAGCGGCTGGCCGGTTGGCTGAAGGTCGATCCGGCCCAGGTCAGGGGCCGCTCCCCGCAACAATTTCTCCCCTCAGCAACCCCCTCCCTGGTTGATCTGGTCAGCGAAGTGCTTGAACAGGGGTACGACCTGACGGATGTCAAAGTACGTCTGCTGCCGGACCAACCGGAATTTCTGGCGGACATCCAGTTTGCCGGGTTGACCGATGATTATCTCGGCCAGCTGGTGCGGATCAGCCTGCGACGGGAAACAACTGCCAGCAGACAGGAGGTCGGTTTTCGTAATCTGACTGGCGGCAGCCCGGCGATGCGTGAGGTTTTCCGTAAGATCCGCCTCTACGGTGCCTCCGATGCTGCGGTGATCATTACCGGAGAAACCGGTGCCGGCAAGGAACTGGTTGCCCAGGCTTTGCACGAAGAGAGCAATCGCCAGGGAAGACCCTTTGCCGTGCTCAACTGTACAGCGATCAGTGAACAGTTGCTCGAATCGGAACTGTTCGGCCATGAGCGGGGAGCCTTCACCGGTGCGCTGCGGGAACATCGCGGTTATTTTGAGCGGGCCGATGGCGGCACCCTGTTTCTGGACGAGATCGGCGATATGCCGTTGCATATTCAGAGCAAGCTGCTGCGGGTGCTGGAGGATGGCCAGGTGCAGCGGGTTGGCGGTGAGAAAAGTCGGCAGGTGGATGTCCGGGTGATCGGGGCCACCAATGTGCCCCTGGAACAGGCCGTTGCCGATCATCGCTTTCGCGCTGACCTTTACCACCGTCTGGCCGTTCTGCGGATTCATCTGCCTGCCTTGTGTGAACGGGTTGAGGATATCCCGTTGTTGGCCGATCTGTTTTTGCAGCAGTTTAATGTCAAGTACGGCAAAGGGGTACAGCGCCTGACCAGTGAAGCCATGCGACTGTTACAATCCTACCGCTGGCCCGGCAATGTACGGGAGCTGCGTAACTTACTGGAGCGGATAGTTGTCGAGGCGGAAACTGAAGCAATCGGCGCCCGGGCTTTTGCCGAATGGATTCGTGAACGACAACAGTTTGCCCAGTCGCCGATCAATACTTCTTCGACTGAAAATCCACAAAACCTGCCGGTTGTCATTCCTTACGCTCAGCAGTCTTCGGACGAGGTGACTGTCGATGCCGCCCTGATTCCGGCCGGCCGGGGCCGCGGAATCAGGGCGGAGTTGTCGGAAGCCAATATCCGGGCCGCCTATCGTGCTGCGGACGGCAACCTTTCTGCTGCGGCTCGTCATCTCGGTGTGCATCGTGCCACCCTCTATCGTCATTTGCAGCGCTTGAACCTTTCCCGAGAACAGCTTTCCTGAACTTTTTTCGTTGTGCCCTCTTGCAACGTCGCACTTGTCGCATCTAAGTGCCTTCTTGCGACAGGTGCGACGTTGCAAAATCTCATACTGCTTTTGCTGTAACTTGTAACTTACTGAAAATATAGCGATATTTATTTTTATAAGGTTGGCACTGCTTTTGAAGTATCAATCGGCAACATCAGAGAAACAACACCGAGAGATATTCTAAAGGAGGATAGACAATGTTCGCACGACAGATGATGAACGAAATCGACAATTTTCAATGTGAGATCGAGCAACTTTTCCGTGGCCTCGGATTCAATGAACGTTTTGATGTCCGGATGCAGGGTTTGCAGCTCAAAACAGAAGACCGGGGTGAGGCTGTTCAGGTTGAAGCGGTTCTGCCGGGGCTCGATGTGGAGAAGCTTGATATCAGCGTCCTCGGCCGCCGCATGACCCTTTCGGGTGAATTTGCCGAGGTTGAAATTCCCGAGGATGCTGTCTGGCATCGTCGTGAGCGGTATGTCGGCACGTTTCAACAGTCGTTCCAGCTGCCGACTGAGGTGGATACCGACAACGTTAGCGCTGAGTACAAAAACGGCATCTTGAGTATCAATCTGCCGAAAGCAGCGTCAGCGTTGCCGAAAAAAATCAGTATCAAAACTGCTTAAGTGATGAAAATAAAACATTCAGCGATATGTACAGAGAAGGAGCAGACTCATGAGTGACAAGCAGATGACAACCGAGGAAAACGGTTCTTTGAATAAAATGGCCCGGGCTCGCTCGATTTATCGCCAGACACCGGCTGTCGATATCTTTGAAACGAGCGATGAACTGGTTTTGCTGGCCGATCTGCCGGGGGTCGAGGAGCAGGGTTTACAGATCGAAGTTTCCCGCGGGGTACTTACCCTCGAAGCTGAAAAAGTATCTGAAGGCGCTGTAAAAACAACCTATTACCGGCAGTTCAAACTCTCCGAGAGGATCGCTGCGGATGCCGGAGAGGCGGCTTTAAAAGATGGGGTACTGACCTTGCGGTTACCGAAAAGTGCCGAGGCGAAGCCGAAAAAAATCGCCGTCAAGACGCTGCATTAATACAGTCGGGCCGGGGTCTCCACCCCGGCCTTTTTCTTGCGGAAATTCCATCCGCAGGCGCTATACTTTGATGGATTCGCAAAAAAATCGTAACTATTTAGAACGGGTGCTGATGTGCTGGCGCCGCCCATTCCAAGGGCCGCCGATTGAATGAATACATGGCCATCCCTGGGGCTTGACTGTCGCCATCCGGGCGACAGACACCCTTTCCATGTGCATCCCCAGCACATCTTGCTGAATAGTTACAAAAAATCGAAAGACAGGAGTGAGTGATGATTGATCTTAACCGGACCACGCAAAAAGTTCAGGAAGCTCTTCAGGGAGCACAGGCTTTGGCTCTTCGTTTCGGTCATGCTGAAATTGACGGTGAGCATTTACTCTTGGCGCTCTGCGAACAGCAGGACGGTTTGACCCCACGGTTGATGCAGAAACTGGCGGTGCCGCATGACGAGCTCATTGCCGGATTGCGCAAGGACCTGGAATCGCGACCAAGGATCAGTGGCCCCGGTGCCGATAGCGGCAAGCTGTACGCCAGTCGTCGTTTGAGTAACCTGCTGTTGCAGGCGGAAGCAGAAGCCAAACAGTTAAAAGACGAGTACATCAGCGTCGAGCACCTGCTGCTCGCCACGGTGGCTGAAGAAGAGCGGACCGCCGCCGGGAGATTATTACGTCAGCTGGGGATCGATCGAGATAAGCTGTTACAGGGGTTAACGCAGATCCGTGGCCATCAGCGAGTCACCAGCCAGGATCCGGAAGAGACCTACGAGGCCCTGGAAAAATATGGCCGTGACCTGGTTGAAGAGGTGAAGAACGGTAAGCTCGACCCGGTCATCGGTCGTGATGAAGAGATCCGTCGGATTATTCGCATTCTCTCCCGGAAGACCAAGAACAACCCGGTGCTGATCGGTGAACCGGGAGTTGGTAAAACAGCCATTGTTGAAGGTCTGGCTCACCGGATTGTTCGTGGCGACGTCCCCGAAGGCTTGAAAGGCAAGACGGTTTTTTCCCTCGATATGAGTGCCTTAGTCGCCGGGGCCAAGTAGCGGGGTGAATTTGAGGAACGTCTCAAGGCGGTCCTCAAGGAAATCCACGACAGTGAGGGGCAGATTCTGTTGTTCATTGACGAACTGCATACCATTGTCGGGACCGGAAAGAGTGAAGGGGCCATCGACGCCGGGAATATGCTCAAGCCGATGCTGGCACGCGGTGAGTTGCATTGTATCGGCGCGACCACTCTGGATGAATATCGCCAGTACCTGGAAAAAGACCCGGCTCTGGAGCGGCGTTTTCAGCCGGTGCTGGTGGAGCAGCCGAATATTGAAGAGACCATCAGCATTTTACGGGGGCTGAAAGAGCGTTTCGAAGTCTATCACGGGGTGCGGATTCAGGATAATTCCCTGGTTGCGGCGGCCGAGCTGAGTCATCGCTATATTGCCGATCGTTTTCTGCCCGACAAGGCGATCGATCTGATTGATGAGGCTTGCGCGACTATCCGCACCGAAATCGATTCCATGCCCGCCGAACTGGATGCGATCACGCGGCGGCTGATGCAACTGGAGATTGAAGAGGCGGCGTTGAAGAAGGAAAAAGATGCCGCCAGCCATGATCGGTTACAATGCTTGCAGAAAGAGCTGGCTGACCTGAGAGAACAGAATGCTGCCCTGTCCGCACAATGGCAACTGGAAAAAGGGGGTATCCGCTCTGTGCAGCAACTGCGCGAAGAGATTGAACAGTTGCGGTTGGCGATTGCCGAGGCTGAACGAGCCTACGATCTCAATCGGGCTGCCGAGCTCAAACATGGCACGTTGCCGAAGTTGGAACAGCAGCTGAAAGCTCAGGAAACACAACTTAAGCAGACGGATAATACGGCAAAAATGCTGCGTGAAGAAGTGACCGAAGAAGAGATTGCCGAGATCGTTTCCCGTTGGACCGGGATACCGCTGACCCGGTTGGTGGAAAGCGAGCGGGAAAAACTGCTGAAACTGGATGAGATTCTTCACCAGCGGGTGATCGGGCAGGACGAGGCGGTTCAGCGGGTTGCCGATGCGGTGATCCGTGCGCGGGCCGGGGTCAAGGACCCACGGCGGCCGATCGGTTCCTTTATTTTCCTCGGCCCGACCGGGGTTGGAAAAACCGAGCTGGCACGGGCACTGACGGAAGCCTTATTCGACAGCGAAGAGAACCTGATCCGCATCGACATGTCCGAGTATATGGAAAGACATACGGTCAGCCGACTGCTTGGGGCCCCTCCCGGCTACATCGGCTATGAAGAGGGTGGGCAATTGACCGAGGCAGTGCGGCGGCAGCCGTATGCGGTGATTCTGTTTGACGAGATCGAAAAAGCGCATCCGGATGTGTTCAATGTCTTGCTGCAGATTCTCGATGATGGTCATGCCACGGATGCCAAGGGGCGGACCGTCAGCTTCAAGAATGCGGTGATCATCATGACCTCGAACATTGCTTCACCGCAGTTGCTGGAAGGGATTCGCGACGGTGAAATTCCGGAATCGGTCCGGCTGCAGGTCGAGGCGGAGTTGCGGCGCAGTTTCCGACCTGAATTTCTCAACCGGGTCGATGACATAATCATCTTCAAACCGCTCAGCAGAGAGGATATCCGGCAGATTGTTCTGCTGCTGATCGAGGAATTGCGACAACGACTGGCCGAACGCAGACTGGACCTGGAATTGTCGCCCGCCGCCGCTGATTTTATTGCCGAAACCGCCTACGACCCGGTCTATGGTGCGCGGCCGCTGAAACGATTTTTGCAGCATCAACTGGAAACCCGGATCGGGCGTGCCCTGATCAGCGGGGAAGTGGCGGAGGGAGGGACTTTGCAGGTTGATGTTGAGAAGGGGCAGTTAGTGGTCAAGGCCTCTGTGCCCTCTTGAAAATTCTTCAGCCAGACCATTGTTGAGAGATATAAATCCAGGAATTTAAAAAATCCCCTCAACAGCTGAGGGGATTTTTATCGACAGGGGCTAGTCCCACACGTCGGTTCTGCGCTATAAATTCCCCATGAAAAAAATTCTGTTGTTTATTATTCTTCTCGGCTTGGTCGGTGTCGCAAAGGCCGAACTCCGGATAGCCGGAACCTTGACCCAGGGCGGCTTGTTTCGCGGACAGGTTACCCCGGGGACGCAAATCTATTACGGGCAACGCCGGCTCAAGGTCAGCGAGCAAGGGGGATTCATTCTCGGCTTCGGACGGGATGCCGAAACCAGCCACACTCTGACCCTGATTGACCCCTCCGGACGGGTCAGTTTTAAAGAACTGCAGATTGAATCACGTAAATACCGAATCCAGAGGATCAACGGCATCAACAAGCGGATGATGGAACCGAACCCCGCAGATCTGACAAGAATCGGCCGTGAGGCGGAACAGGCCCGCCGAGCCCGGCGGCTTGACAGCGATCTGCCCTATTTCACGGACAGCTTCATCTGGCCGGTGATCGGCCGGATCAGCGGAGTTTACGGTAGCCGGCGGATTCTCAACGGTGAGCCCCGGCGTCCACACTTTGGCGTCGATATTGCCGCGCCGACCGGAACCCCGGTCGAAGCCCCCGCAGGAGGACGCGTGACCCTGGCCCACAAGGGAATGTTCTTTTCCGGTGCCACGCTGATTATTGATCATGGTCACGGACTGTCTTCCAGCTTTCTCCATCTCCGGCAAATTCTGGTCAAGGAAGGGCAATTGGTCACCCAAGGGCAAAGGATTGCCACCGTAGGGGCGACCGGGCGGGTCACCGGCCCACACCTTGACTGGCGAATCAACTGGTTCGAACAACGTCTCGACCCGGCATTGCTGGTTCCCGACATGCCGGGCGGCTGAGTCCTCCCCTCCACCTGCGGATTGCTTTTCATTCCCGAGATCACCTATTCTCAAATCATCTGACACCCTCTGACCTGAGACCTTATATGGCCCAGTTTGAATTGATATCCGACTACCAGCCGCGCGGTGACCAGCCACAGGCGATCGAAGAACTGGTCGCGGGGATTGAGCGCGGCGACCGTCACCAGGTGCTGCTCGGCGTCACCGGCTCGGGGAAGACCTTTACCATGGCCAACGTGATCGCCCGGTTGCAGCGGCCGACCCTGGTGCTGGCCCACAATAAAACCCTGGCGGCACAGCTCTACGGCGAGTTCAGAGAGTTGTTTCCCAACAATGCCGTCGAATACTTCGTCAGCTACTACGATTACTACCAGCCGGAGGCCTACGTCCCCTCGACCGACACCTTCATCGAGAAGGACAGCTCGATCAACGAGGAGATCGACAAGCTGCGTCACAGCGCCACCCGTTCCCTGCTGTCACGTCGCGACGTGCTGATCGTCGCCTCGGTCAGCTGCATCTACGGCCTCGGCTCACCGGAGGCCTACTACGGTATGCTGGTGAATTTACAAACCGGGATGGAACTGGACCGCAACAAGTTCCTGCACAAGCTGATCGAAATCCAGTATGAACGGAACGACATCGACTTTCACCGCGGCACCTTCCGGGTGCGCGGCGACAGCGTCGAGGTTTTTCCGGCCTACGAGGAAAAACGCGCGCTGCGCATCGAATTTTTCGGCGACGACATTGACGCCATCAGCGAGATCGATCCGTTGCGCGGCCGGGTCATCAACCGTCTCGACCGCACCGCCATCTTCCCCGCCAGCCACTACGTTGCCACCAAGCCGACCCTGGAGCGATCGATCAAGGAGATCCAGAACGAACTACAGCAGCGCATCCAGTATTTCAACGAGCGCAACATGCTGCTCGAGGCGCAGCGGATCGAACAGCGCACCCTGTTCGATATCGAGATGATCGAGGAGATGGGCTACTGCCAGGGGATCGAAAACTATTCCCGCTTTCTCGACGGCCGTCGGCCCGGCGAGCCGCCGGCGACCCTGCTTTCCTACCTGGCGGACGATGCATTGATGTTCATCGACGAAAGCCATGTCAGCGTCAGTCAGGTAGGCGCCATGTATCGCGGCGACCGCTCGCGAAAAGAAACCCTGACCAACTACGGCTTCCGCCTGCCGAGCGCACTCGATAACCGACCGCTGATGTTCGAAGAGTTCGTCGAACGCCAGCCGCAGACCGTCTATGTCTCGGCCACCCCCGCAGATTATGAGATGGAAAAAGCCGACGGGGTCTTTGTTGAGCAGGTGATCCGTCCGACCGGGCTGGTCGACCCGCCGATCGAAGTGCGCCCGGCCGGCGATCAGGTCGACGACCTGATCGAAGAGATCCGTACCACCACCGACAACGGCGCGCGGGTATTGGTGACCACCCTGACCAAACGGATGGCCGAAGACCTGACCGGCTACCTGAAAGAGCTCGGCATCCGCGTCAACTACATGCATTCCGATATCGACACCCTCGAGCGGGTGCAGATCATCCGCTCCCTGCGTGCCGGGGAGATCGACGTACTGGTCGGCATCAACCTGCTGCGCGAGGGGCTCGATATCCCCGAAGTTTCACTGGTAACGATCCTCGATGCCGACAAAGAAGGCTTTTTGCGCTCGGCCCGTTCGCTGATTCAGACCTGCGGCCGCGCCGCCCGCAACATCAACGGTCGGGTCATTATGTACGGCGATAAAATCACTAAATCGATGCAGGCCTGCCTCGACGAAACCGAACGCCGTCGCGCCAAACAGCTGGCCCACAACAAAGAGCACGGCATCACGCCACAGTCGATAAAGAAATCGCTACGCTCGATCCTGGATGATATCTCTGCCAAGGATCACGTCGAACTGCCGCTGGTGGCGGAAGATCTGGCCGCCTACGACAACCCGGATGAGTTGAAGAAACAGATCGCCGAACTCAAAGAGCAAATGCTCGAAGCGGCTGCCGATCTCGACTTTGAAAAGGCGGCGGAGCTGCGCGACCGGATGCTGGTGCTGGAGAAGCGGGAATTGGTGTTACGCCAACTTGACTAACCGCACGGGGCATTAGCTGATTTTTATCTACCTGAGGTCAGTCCCCTCCATCGTTGAAGCTGATTCCTTCAGTGTTTTTCCATTTGACAAATTTCCGTGAGTACTCCGCCGGTGGCTTTGGGATGCAGGAAGGCGATCAAACTGCCGTGAGCGCCG
>WTCI01000083.1 GCA_013138655.1 Desulfuromonadaceae bacterium
TTATTGTCCAGTTCACTCTCGACTCCGCTGACCACGGCAATCACCTTGCCGCCCCGGGCGCAGACTTCTTCCATATTGGACACCACCTTCTCATAGGTGGCATTTCTCGGAACCAATACAACAACCGGCAGGTTTTCATCAATCAGGGCAATGGGGCCATGCTTCATCTCCCCGGCCGGGTAGCCTTCGGCATGGATATAGGAGATTTCCTTCAGTTTCAATGCCCCTTCCAGGGCGATCGGGTACTGGTTGCCGCGACCGAGATAGAGGAAATCACGGGCGTTCATGAATTCACGGGCAATGTCTTCGATCTCTTTGTCCAACTCCAGGGTCTCTTCCAATTTACGCGGCAGGGCCAGCAAAGCCTCGACCTGCTCCCGGCAATCATCGGGGGACAGGGTGCCGCGCGCCCGCCCCAGTTTCAACGCCAGCAGGTAGAGGGCCACCAACTGGGTGGTAAAAGCCTTGGTCGAGGCGACACCGATCTCCGGACCGGCATGAGTATAGATGACGCCGTCACTTTCACGGGCGATGGAGGAATCAACCACGTTGCAGATACAGATCGCCTTGCTGCCTTTCCCCCGAGCTTCACGTAAACCGGCCAGGGTATCGGCCGTTTCGCCGCTTTGGCTGACCAACACCGTCAGGCTCTTTTCATTGACAATCGGATCGCGGTAACGGAATTCGCTGGCGATATCGATCTCAACCGGCAACCTTGCCAGTTTTTCAATATAAAACTTGCCGACCAGTCCAGCATGCCAGGAGGTGCCGCAGGCGATAATAAAAATCTTATCGAGCTGTTGCAGCTGTGCGTCGCTGAAATCCAGGTCTTCGAGGTAGATATCCCCCTCTTCTCCCTGTAAGCGACCGGCAATGGTGTCCGCCAGGGCACGCGGCTGCTCGTAGATTTCCTTGAGCATGAAATGCTTATAACCACCTTTTTCCGCCATCAGCGGGCTCCAGGTAATGGTCTTGCTCTGTTTGGTCAGCGGCTGACCGGCCAGGTCGGTTATGCGCATCTCCTCGGTGGTAAAGACCACCATTTCCCCGTCTTCGAGGAAAATCATCTCGCGGGTGTGGGACAGCATGGCCGGGATATCGGAAGCCACAAAATATTCCCCCTGTCCCTGGCCGATAACCAGCGGCGAACCGAGTTTGGCGGCAATCAATTTGTCCGGCTCGGTAGCACAGACAATGGCGACCGCATAGGCACCTTCGACTTCACCGAGGGCCAGGCGTACGGCCCGTTCAAAATCACCACACTGACGGTAATGTTCCTCAACCAGATGGGCAATGATCTCAGTATCGGTTTCCGAGTTGAAATGCTGCCCCGACCCCTGCAGCCGCTCTTTCAGCTTCAGATAGTTTTCAATGATGCCGTTATGCACCACCACGATGTCGCTCGCTTTATGCGGATGGGCATTGATCTCCGAAGGGCGCCCGTGGGTCGCCCAGCGGGTGTGCCCGATCCCCCGGCTGCCCTCGGCCGGTTGCTCGCGGAGGATATTCTCCAGATTGATCAGTTTTCCCTCGGCCCGCCGGATCTGCAGCTCACCGTTGTTGAGGGTGCAGATTCCCGCCGAATCATAGCCACGATATTCGAGACGACGCAGACCATCGATGATAATGGGTGAAGCTTCCTGTGAACCGATGTAACCGACAATGCCACACATATTTCTCCCCTTTATCAGGATTTTTCCGTTTTTTTCCGCAGCGACCAGCCCTCGATGACTTTCTGCTCAGAGCGCGAAATGGCCAGAGAGTCTGCCGGAACATCCATGGTGATAGTCGATCCGGCGGCGATCAAGCTGTTACGACCGATATGCACCGGGGCGATAAACTGTACGTCACTGCCGATAAAAACATCGTCCTCAATGGTGGTTTTATGTTTGTTGACCCCATCGTAATTGCAGGTGATGGTGCCGCAACCGAAGTTGACCCCGCGGCCGACTTCGGCATCGCCGAGATAAGTCAGGTGGCTCGACTGTGACCCTTCACCGAGCAGCACCTTCTTGGTCTCCACGAAATTGCCGATTTTGTTATGACCGGTCAATACGGTTCCGGGGCGCAGGTGGGCCATCGGACCGATTTTGCAATTCGGACCGATCTGTGCCCCCTCAATCGCCGAACCCGCTTTCAGATGGGCATGATCCGCGATCTTCGAATCGACTACGACCACGCCGGTTTCGACGATGCAATTTTGGCCGATTTTCGTTGCGCCGCGCAATTGCACATTGGGGTGCAGGACCGTGTCACTGCCGATTTCCACCCCCGCATCAATATAAACCGTGGTCGGATCGATCATTGTCACGCCTGATTTCAGCAAGTCGGGATTAATTTGCCAACGCATCAGCGCTTCGGCTTCAGCCAGTTGGCAACGATCATTGATCCCCATGACTTCAGTCGGATCGGCAACCGCGATCGCCCGGGTCTTTTTTCCGGCGGCAACGGCTGCGGCCACCACGTCGGTCAGGTAGTATTCCCCTTGGGCATTATCAGTTTTGAGATTCTTCAAGGCGGCAAAGACAAATTCGGCATCAAACAGGTAGGTGCCGCTATTGATCTCACAGATCTGCCGCTGCTGCTCAGTGGCATCCTTCTCCTCAACAATCTGCAGAATTTGCTCGCCATTGCGGACAATCCGCCCATAACCGGTCGGGTTCGGCAGTTCGGCTGTCAATACGGTTACCGTCGCCTGTTCCTGAGCATGAAACTGCTGCAACATCTGCAGGGTTTCTGCTTGCAGCAGCGGGACATCCCCACAAAGCAGCAACAGGGTGCCGGAAAAACCGGCCAGTGACTCAGCGGCGCACATCAGTGCGTGTCCGGTACCGAGTTGCTCGGTCTGTTCAACCCACTCAATGTCCCCCCCGGCAAATATCCGCTGAACCGATTCCGCCTGATGACCGACGACAATCCGCAATTGAGAAAAACCCGCCTCGCGAGCCGCTTGCAGAGGATAGGACAACATCGGTTGTCCGCAAATCGGATGCAGCACTTT
>WTCI01000260.1 GCA_013138655.1 Desulfuromonadaceae bacterium
GCGCATCCCCTTCGAGGGGCTGGTGCCGATTCCGACCACATCCAATCCCTCATCAGTCATGTTGCCGACGATACAGCAGATTTTGGTGGTTCCGATATCGAGTCCAACGATCAGATTATCCCTTTTACTACTCATGATACCCCCTTGGCATCAGCCTCTGGCCGCTTTCGCAGACCGTTCAATTCGAACAATGACTTTTTCGTTAACATTCAGGTCGATATAATCCAGAATCGACAGACGTGGTTGCAGCTGTGCGTAGATACGTTCCAGACGATCCAGTTTTTCGGTAAAGTTATCCTGCCCCAGTTTCACCTTGACCGCCCCATTCACGGTAAACAGAGCGAAGCTGCCGCCGGTTTCACGGTGGATTTCAGAAATCTGCGACAACTTGAATTTTTCCCGCTGTCGCAGGTCGGCAAGCAGCTCAACAATCGCTTTCAGGTCGCCGGCATACTGCCGGTCACGCTGCTCAATTTTTTTATAATCGAAGCCGGTAATAATCGGATAATCGAGCTGGTCGGCGGCATCCAACACCTTGAACACCTCACCTTGGTCGTCCAGGTAGTAAAGATAGCCGAGATTGATAATTGCCACCGGCTTCCGTTCTCTTATCTGAATCGCTACCTGCCGTGGAAAAATCCGCTGCACGCGGGCCTCACGCACCCAGGGATTCCCTTCAATCTTGCGGCCGATCAGCTCAAGATCGAGGTTGAAGGTATTCATTCCCGTTTGGATATCTGAAAGCGCAATGATCTGCCGATGACTCAGCCCCTCTCCCCCCTGCACATTGACCTGATCAATGCGGAATAGATCAGAAGCTATCAGCAGTTGCCCGGCCACAAAACCACCGACAAGAATCAGCGCACCACTGAACAATGCGACGCTCACGCGCAGGCTCCGGTGCAGAATCTTGCGCAAGTTCAGCGTTTTCTTCTGCTTCTTACGCCGATTTTGCCGTGCCTTGTTTGGAGCTTTTTTCTGTCGTTTCAGATCACGCATACTCGTGTCTCTTATTTATCCAGATCTGCATCAAGCAGAATTCGCTCGACCAGTTCGGGGAAATCTATTCCGTCCTCAGCAGCAGCCTTCGGCAGCAGGCTGGTTTCGGTCATCCCGGGAATCGTATTGACTTCGAGGCAGTAATATTCACGTTCACGGAACATAAAATCGACCCGCGCAGCGCCTCGGCAGCCAAGGGCCCGGCAGGCATCAACGGCAGCCTGTTGAATCCGCCGGGTACTCGCAGCATCGATCGGTGCGGGTAACAGGTACTCTGTTTCACCGGCGGTGTACTTGGCGTGATAGTCGTAAAAGCCCCCCTTGGGAACAATCTGGATAATCGGCAATGCCGCACCATTGAGGACGGAAACTGTCAATTCACTCCCAGCGATAAAATCTTCAACCAAGACCGTACCATCGAGAGCAGCTGCCGTGTCGATACCGTGACGCAAGGCTTCGCGACTGTGGGCGATACTGATGCCTATTGTCGATCCCTCCCGTGAGGGTTTCACCACCAGCGGCAGGTGCTTGCACCGTTCAAACAAACTTACGCTGGAATCACCGGGACGCATAAAATCGAATCCCGGGGTCGGCAATTCGTGATAGATCAGCAGCTGCTTGGTAATGACTTTATCGATCGCCATACTTGAGGCCAGCACACCACTGCCGGTATAGGGAATCTGCAGCATTTCCAGCAATCCCTGCACCCGGCCATCCTCGCCAAAACGTCCATGCAGAGCAACAAAAGCAACCTCGACTCCAGCCTCTTTCAGTTGCGCAGGCAGATCATGACCGACATCCACAGCAACCGCCTGGTAGCCGCGTTGCTGTAAAGCCTGCAAGCAAGCGCGACCCGTTTTTAGAGAAATCTCACGCTCCGCTGACAGGCCGCCCAGCAAAACACCGATCTTCTTTTGCAGCAGCTTTTCGCGAGTGAAACAGTTCACGCTCAAACCTCTCTCCCACGCAATTTATCCGCCAACAACGAGCAAACCTGGTTGACATTTCCGGCACCAAGGGTCACCACCATATCTCCCGGCTCAACAACTTGAGCAAGGTAATGAGCGGCATCTTCAAGACTCTCCAGATAGTGGGTTTCTTTATGGCCGTGTTCGATAATACCTTGAGCCAGCGCAGCACCGGTCGCACCGGCAATCGGCTCCTCACCGGCGGCATACACGTCGGTCACCACCAGCAGATCGGCCTGATAAAATGCCGTCAGAAAGTCGTCAAACAGTGCCGCAGTCCGGCTGTAGCGGTGCGGCTGAAAAACGGCAACGACCCTTTTCTTCCAGCCGGTTTTGGCCGCCGCCAGAGTCGCCTTGATTTCGGTCGGGTGATGACCGTAGTCATCGATCAGCATGATGCCGTTGACTTCCTCGCGCAGCTGAAAACGACGCTGCAGGCCGCCGAAATTCCGGAAACCACCGATGACCTTCTGAAAGGGGATTTCCAACTCATGGGCAACCGCAATCACCGACAACGCGTTGAGCACGTTGTGCCGACCCGGCATCCGGAAGGAGATTCGTCCCAGTTCCTGCCCTTGGAAGTGGGCGGTAAAACTGGTCCGCCCCTGGCGATGGCGGACATCACTGGCATAAAAATCGGCCTGGCGACTGAAGCCGTAGGTCAGATAACGTTTCTTCACCTCGGGAAGGATATCCTGAATATTCGGGTCGTCGAGGCAGAGGACGGCACGCCCGTAAAATGGCACCTTGTTGATAAAGTCGATAAATATCTGCTTGATTTCATCAATTCCGGAATAAAAATCGAGGTGATCGGCATCGATGTTGGTGACGACAGCGATGGTCGGCGACAAATGCATGAAAGAACCGTCCGATTCATCCGCCTCGGCCACCAGGAATTTTCCGCGCCCAAGCTTGGCGTTGGAACCAAAGGCGTCCAGCTTCCCACCGATGACCGCCGTCGGATCGATTCCGGCGTGATGCAACACTACCGACATCATGCTGGTGGTCGTCGTTTTACCGTGGGTTCCGGCTATGGCGATGCCATACTTCATGCGCATCAGCTCGGCGAGCATCTCCGCACGCGGAATCACCGCCACATGCTGACGATGGGCTTCGACAACTTCCGGATTATCTGCCTTGATCGCCGTGGAGGTGACCACCACATCACACTCGATGATATTTTCCGCACGGTGCCCGACGACGATTTCACCACCCAATTCCACCAGCCGCTGTGTGGTCTCACTTTCCCGTAGGTCGGACCCGGAAACCCGGTAACCCTGGTTGAGCAACAATTCAGCGATGCCACTCATACCGATGCCGCCGATGCCGACAAAATGGATTTTTTTGATCCGTCCGTACATCTATCCCGCCTCCGGCAGTGGAATGCCGAGCAAGCGACGACATTCATTTAAAATCTTTTCTGCGGCACCCGGCTGTCCCAAAGTTCGCCCTAGATCGGCCATTCTCTGTAAAGATTTTTGATCAGCAAACAGCTCGCCAACCAAAGCTGCCAACGTTTCAGCCGTCAACTCCTGCTGCGGCAGCAATTTTGCGGCTCCCACATCAGCCAAGGCCCTGGCATTGGCTGTCTGGTGATCCGCTGCGGCGAAGGGAAAGGGGATCAGGATCGCCGGTCGACCACAGGTCGTCAGTTCCGCCAGGGTCGTTGCTCCGGCACGACAGATAATCAACCGAGCGTCCGCGTAAGCTTTTGCCATATCATCAATGAACGGTACGACCTGCTGTGGATCCATCCCCGCTGCAGAATAAGCCTGCCGCACCGGCAGCAGATCGTCCTCGCCGGTCTGGTGCAGAATTTCCGGCAATTCCGGCCAGTCTTTCAAGAGTGGCAACATATCCATGACCGTTTGGTTAATCGCCCGTGCCCCGCGACTGCCACCAAAAATCAACAGCTTACCGTTTTTTGGAAGCGCAGCCGGTACAGCCGCAAACCCGGAACGTAAAGGGTTGCCGGTCACCAGGGTTTTCCGCGCATCAAAACCTCGGCCACTATTGGCGAACGAGAGGAAAATTCGCTTTGCCCAACGACCGAGCAATCTGTTACTCAGTCCCGGAATGGCATTCTGTTCGTGAATCAGGTAAGGGATGCCCAGACGCTTTGCCGTCAACAGCACCGGAACCGAAGAATAGCCACCGACCCCGAGCACCAGGTCGGGATGAAACCCCTGGATAATCCGCTTTGCCTGCTGCATACTTTTCAGTAATCCCGGTATCATCTCCAACTTCCCTCGCCAGCCGCGCCCAACCACTCCGGCCATATCGACGGTCTGTAACGGCAGGCCCAACTTCGGCAGCAGCCTGGCTTCCAGGCCTTTTGCGGTGCCGACAAACTGTACTGCGGCCTCTTGATCCTGTGCCAACAGCAATTGCGCTAATGCGACCGCCGGGAACAGGTGTCCTCCGGTTCCGCCACCGGCCAGCAGCAGCCTCATCTCTTGCTCTCCTGCACAGTGGAAATATTCAGGAGAATGCCCACTGCTATCAAACAGACCACCAGACTGGTCCCACCGTAGGAGATAAAAGGCAGCGCCAGCCCTTTGGTCGGCAACAACCCCATGCAGACCGACAGGTTGACAAAGGCCTCAAGGCCAAGCAGCAGACTCAAGCCGAATGCCAGATTACGGCCGAAGGGGTCCTGACACTGCAGGGCAATGCGAATCCCGCAGAGGACCAGCAACAAAAACATTGATGCCACCACCAGCACGCCGACCAATCCCAACTCTTCGCCAATAACGGAAAAGATGAAATCGGTGTGCGCTTCCGGCAGATAGAACAACTTCTGCTCACCAACCCCCAATCCTTGCCCGAAAATCCCGCCTTTGCCGAAGGCAACCAGACTCTGAATGATCTGGAAACCGGTATCGAAAGGGTCATCCCAGGGATCGAGAAAAGCCAGAATCCGCCGCCGCCGATAGTCAGCACTCATCACCAGGAAGTAAAGAACCGGCAGAGACATCAGGATGGTCGGCAGAATGTACAGCCAACGCACTCCGGCAACAATCAGCATCGACAAAGCAACCCCGGCAATAATCATGGCACTGCCAAGATCCGGTTGCTTCAGCAGCAACAGCAGCACGACGGCCAACACGACCAGGTAAGGCAGGTA
>WTCI01000331.1 GCA_013138655.1 Desulfuromonadaceae bacterium
CTGCCCATGGCTTCGGCCAGTACTTTGGTGATCGCTGCGGTCAGAGTGGTCTTGCCGTGGTCAACGTGACCGATGGTCCCGATATTGACGTGCGGCTTTGTCCTCTCATATTTCTGCTTGGACATAATGATCCTCCCTTTGTTGTCTTTGAAACATCAGCCAGTTTTAGTCATCCTTACGCAACTATCAATCGACTAAGTATAATAAATATAAACACAAAAACCCCCGTAGAAAAAACTGGAGCCCACAACCAGAATTGAACTGGTGACCTCATCCTTACCAAGGATGCGCTCTACCGACTGAGCTATGTGGGCCTAACCGTCCTTTTTTTTGCGGAGTAGATAAATGGAGCGGGAAACGGGATTCGAACCCGCGACCCTCAGCTTGGAAGGCTGATGCTCTAGCCAACTGAGCTACTCCCGCCCAAACTCTACTATGCATTCACGTGCGGATAAGGAGTCTACGCGGCTCTGCCCCAGTCCCGACGACTTTTTGTCTCCTGGCGCACAGCAGCCGAGCTTCATCCGGCATGTTTTTTAAATGGTGGAGGGGGGAGGATTCGAACCTCCGAAGTCTTCGACGTCAGATTTACAGTCTGATCCCTTTGGCCACTCGGGAACCCCTCCAGGGGATTTTCTCTACTCTATTGTCACGAACCTTACGATCCGTTGGTTTCAACTGGAGCTGGCGACAGGAATTGAACCCGCAACCTGCTGATTACAAGTCAGCTGCTCTACCAGTTGAGCTACGCCAGCACAAGACGGGACTTATACCTCAGAAAAAACCCGATTGCAAGAAAAAAATCACCGTCATTTGGCAGTTTCAACCACCCCGTGCAACAGCGACGTCTTATAGTGCATCAACAGGGAGTTGTCAAGCGATAAGAGGGAAATTGCTACCAAAAATCAGGCACTCGGTTTAACGCGAAAACCATCTCCCCCCATCGGGGAATCATTGTCCCCCTGCCGAACCACCTCAAAAAGCGCCACAGCCGCAGCAACCGAGGCATTCAAGGAATTCACCCGTCCCCGCATCGGGATTGCCAACAGGTCGTCACAATGCTTGCGGATGTTCTCCCGCAAGCCCTTGCCTTCACTACCGACCACCAGGGCCAGATTGCCGGTCAGATCAGCTGAGTAGAGATTTTGCGCGGCGGCGTCCCCGGCCAGACCGTAGCACCAGATACCGGCTTTTTTCAGATCTTCAATGGCCCGTGAGAGGTTGGTCACTTGGCAGAGCGGCAAGTAGGAGAGGGCTCCTGCCGCGGTTTTCTCGACCACCGGAGTCACCGAACAGGAACGATCTTTGGCGACAATGGCGCCATGGCAACCGGCGACTTCGGCACTGCGCAGGATCGCCCCGAAGTTGTGCGGGTCAGTAATCCCATCAAGCAGCAGAAAAAAGGCCGAACGGCCGCTATCTCGCCAGGCCGTCAGCAACTGATCGATATCAGTATATTTAAAGGGTTCAAGGCGCAACAAAACTCCCTGATGGTGAGAATGCCCGAGCAAGCGGTCAAGTTCACGCCGCTCCCGAAAAACGGCTTTCAACTGCAACCGTTTCGCCAGGCTGAGCAAATCCTCCAGGCGGGCCGAGCGCTCACCGCTGACCAGTAACAGTTCAAGCGGCTTGCGCCCTTCATCATTGAGAGCTTCACGAACCGGGTTGATCCCGTACAGGTAGTCTGCCATCAGCCTTCCAGAGCCGCTTCAATCTCCTCGAGAATCTTCCCGGCTGCCGCAAGCGGATTCTCTGCGGCAGAAATCGGGCGACCGATAACCAGCGCCGTCGCCCCGGCAGAGATGGCATCGGCGGGAGTCGTCACCCGCTTCTGGTCATCCAGAGAAGCAAAGGCGGGTCGCACCCCGGGGGTGATAATCCGGAAATCCTCACCACAGGCGGCACGGATCAAACCGACCTCTTTCGGCGAGGCCACCACGCCGTCAAAACCGGCATCCTTGGCCAGCCTGGCCAACCGCGGAACCATTTCGGTCACGGGTCGGTCGATGCCGATGCCCCGCAGGGTTTCTTCGGTGGACGAGGTCAGGATAGTGACCGCCAACATGATCGGTCGCTCAATCCCGGCAGAGGCGCAGTAAGCATCAACCTCTGCAACGGTCCTCTGCATCATTTCCAGGCCGCCCAAGGCATGGACGTTGAACATCTTTACCCCCAGTTTGCAGGCCTCGACCGCCGCTTTGGCCACGGTATTGGGAATATCGTGATATTTCAGATCAAGAAAAACCTGCCCACCGCGTTCCTGAACCATCTGCACAACCGCTGGACCGCATTTGGTGAACAGTTGCTTGCCGATCTTGAACAAACCGACACTCTCATGCAGTTGCGTCACCCATTTTTCGGCGCTTGCAAAGTCATCGACATCCATGGCGAAAATCAAGCGTTGTTTAGCTGCGTCCTTCATTCGGTCCTCCCGATCAGATCCCGTACCCGGGCAGTAATTTCCTGAACGCGGGCGATCAGCGGCTGGGCCTCTTCGGCGGGCAGCTCACGGCGCACCGCCATGGTTTCCAGATAAACCAATTCGCAAAGCGAATCGGCAAGCAATTTTTTCTTATCCCCCTCCTCCAAACCGTCCAGGTTGGCCACCACCCGATGACCGTCAAGAGTGCCATCCTCCTGCAATGCAACATCCCGCAGAACAAAAGAATAGGGCTGGGGCTGCTCTTTTAAAAAACTGGCAACTTCCTCGGAAAAGTCTCGGTTAACCTGGCTCATCCGGCGGAAAAGAACCTTAAGCAGGCTGTTGTAGATCGCCAGGATCTGACCCAGCTCTCCCGCTATCTCAACAGCCGGTCCATCTTCCATTTGCAACAGGCGTTTTTCCAGCAGCAAATGCAGTATCCGCATGCCGTCAAATTCACACAGCCCGGCCTTACGGAACAGCTCACAAGCCGTCTGCTGCCCAGCTTCCGCCAAATTCAGCAGGCGTGACTCATTCTGCTCAAGACCGGGAAGGTCCTTTCCAGTCGTGACCGGATAGTAGTCAAGGGAAATAATACGCCGCATGTAGAGAGCTTTTTCGTCCAATCGCCGCAAGCCTTCCAGAATAATATTCTGGGTACTGGTCGAGAGGCGCAAAATCTGTTCTTCATCGAAGGCTTTCGCCTGAAAATAGAATCCGCCGGCATGAGCCGTGAAAAGATTGTAAACGATACTTTCAACCTGGTTGCGGGCCGCAAGCCAAAGATCCTTCGGTGAAACAGCCGCCTGCTCAACCAGCAGTTTCCCCAGCGCCGCTCTTCCGGTCACCATCTGGCGAATATTCTGTAGCGTTTCCCGTTCGACCTTGCCGAGCGCAAAAAGAATCTCCCCCAGCTCTTCACTGGCAAAGGTACTGGTGGCAAAAACAATTTCACCCTGTCGGAAATAGAGTGCCTTACTGCCGGCATCCAGTTCAAAATTAAGGATACCGGTTTTACGAAACATGTTGAAAAAGGAGAGCAAATCGGGAACAGATATCTCCCCGAGAATCCCGCTGAGCAAAACAGCTGCTTCGTTGCCGGCACGCCCGATCAGGAGATGTCCGGATGAACTGGAAAGGGCTTCCAGATCATCCGAACCGAGCTGTTGACGGATCGCCAATGGTAATTTCAGCAAACCATCAGAATTGATTTTAAATTCACTCATCAACTTGTCGTTTCAGCCTACCGCGGACAGTTACTTGATAATTTATAAAGCATCATCGACCATCTGCTGCACTGCCTGAGCTGCTTCTGCCACTGAAAGCAACGACATCTCGCCACTGGCCCGCACCTTCAGCTCAACCCTCCCCTCTTTCAGGTTTCGGGAACCGACGGTAACCCGCAGCGGGATACCGATCAAATCAGCGTCTTTAAATTTGATGCCGGGGCGCTCATCACGATCGTCAAGCAACACCTCAACCCCCAGATCGAGCAGTTGCCGGTAGAGTTGCTCCGAAGCTTCCCGGACAGCGTCATCTTTAGGGTTGACCATCGATACCAGAACCTGGAACGGAGCCAGCGGCATCGGCAAAGCCATGCCCTGTTCGTCGTGGTTCTGTTCGATCGCCGCAGCCACGGTGCGACCGACACCGATGCCGTAACAGCCCATCACCAGAGGACGAGCCTTGCCCTGGTCATCGAGAACCGTGGCGTTCATCGATTCGGAATACTTGGTCCCGAGCTTGAACACATGCCCGACCTCGATGCCACGCCAACTCTCGAACTTGCCGCTGGCGCAACGCGGGCAGGGATCGCCGCCCACCGCCTGACGGATATCAGCAAACCGGCTGACCGCAAAATCGCGCCCCAGGTTAACGCCGAGGTAATGCACGTCAACGGCGTTGCCGCCGACGACAAAATCGGCCATCGCCTGCACCTCGCTGTCGGCGATCACCCGAACCTTCAGTTCGATCGGCCCGGCGAAACCGGTCGGTGCACCGGTCGTCTGTTTAACGACATCATCATCGGCCATCAGGACCCAGTCGACATCGAGCAGGTTGGTCAACTTGATCTCATTCAGTTCCCGATCCCCGCGCAGCAGTACGGCCAGCACCTCATCTTCCGAGGTCTGAATGATCAGGGTTTTCACCAGCTGCCGAGGCTCCGCCTTGAGGAAGGCGGCAACATCTTCAATGGTTTTCTGCCCCGGAGTGTCAACCTTCTGCAATTCTGCTGTCGCCGGCGGAGTTTTGCTCTCACGATAGATCAACTCGGCCTTTTCAATGTTCGCAGCATATTCACAGGTATCGCAGGAGACAATGGCATCTTCTCCCGACTCGGCCAGCACCATGAATTCGTGTGAAAAACTTCCCCCAATGGCTCCAGTATCCGCTTCGACAGCCCGGAAGTTCAGCCCGCAACGCTGAAAGATATTGCGATAAGCCTGGTACATCTTGCTGTAGGCGGCATCGGCCCCTTCGTCATCCAGATCGAAGGAATAGGCATCCTTCATGATAAATTCACGGCCGCGCATCAAACCGAAACGGGGACGGATTTCGTCGCGAAACTTGGTCTGGATCTGGTAGAGATTGAGCGGCAACTGCTTGTACGACTTGACCGTATTACGGACAATGTCGGTGACCACTTCTTCGTGAGTCGGTCCCATACAGAAATCGGTCTCTTTACGATCCTTGAAACGGAGCAGTTCCTTGCCGTATTTCTCCCAGCGGCCCGTTTCCTGCCACAGTTCCGCCGGGTTGGCCATCGGCATCAGGCACTCGATGGCGCCGGCACGATCCATTTCCTCACGGATGATCTGTTCCATCTTACGGATCGAGCGCAGCCCGAAGGGCATATAACTGTAGATGCCGGCGGCAACCTTGCGGATCATCCCGGCGCGCATCATCAGCTGATGGCTGATCACTTCGGCGTCGGCCGGGGTCTCTTTCAGGGTCGGCAAAAGATATTGAGTGTAACGCATGGGTAATCCTGTTCTGTTGGGGTCACTATGATTTCGCGAGATTTTTCAATCGATCCTTGAAAAGTAAGGAGGGAAAATTAACCCGTTTTACCGCTAAAAGCAAGCGACTTGCAGCCTCCTAGATCCACCAGCTAAAAAATAAAGAACCTCGTTGATCCCGGTAAACCGGGGAGATAGAATGCTTGTGCGAGCAAACAACTATCACCAACGAGGTGAA
>WTCI01000214.1 GCA_013138655.1 Desulfuromonadaceae bacterium
GCGACAAGCAAGGAGTCTAGCCAAACAACCCCGGTGCGTCAAGCACTTTTTTCAATCTTTTCTCCGCCGCTCCAGGCAGCCAACATCGGCTTCCGTCCCGAGCAACGGTGCGCAGTTATATACAATCGGCCCGCATATCGTCAACTGTTTTTTTCAGTTTTTTTGTATTTTTATTTTTTTCCATCTAACATATTGATTTAACGGGTTTTTTATTTCTATTAAACACTGACAAACCTTGCGAACCGACGCTTACCGACCTGAACAATATATTCCTTATCCAGCACGACCTCCAGATCAGCATCGTTGACCTTTTCTCCAGCCAAAGACACGGCCCCCTGCTTGACCATCCGTCGCGCCTCACTGTTCGATTTCACCATTCCCGCTTCGGTCATCAGCCGACAAATCCAGACCGGACCATCGGCAGCAATTTCAAACAGGGGAATTTCATCCGGCAACTGTTTCCGTTTGAACTGACGAACAAACTCTTCAGCGGCAGCCTGGGCCGCCGCTGCACCATGGAAGCGTGCTGTCAGCTCCAAAGCCAGGGCTTTTTTGCTCTCCATCGGGTGCCTCCCCCTCTCTTCACCAGCGACACCATCTTTGACCTTTTGCAGGGTCTCCAGATCAACATCGGAGAGCAGTTCATAATAACGGATCATCAACTCATCGGAGATACTCATCACCTTGCCGTAAATCTCTTTCGCTGGTTCGGTAATGCCGATGTAATTATTAAGCGACTTGCTCATCTTGTTGATACCATCAAGACCTTCAAGCAGCGGCATGGTCAGGACACACTGTGGCTTTTGCCCCTCCTGTTTCTGCAGTTCACGCCCCACCAGCAGGTTGAATTTTTGATCGGTACCCCCCAACTCGACATCCGCCCGCAGGGCAACAGAGTCATATCCCTGCACCATGGGATAAAGAAATTCATGGATGGCAATCGGCTGCTGACTATGGTAACGCTTGTTAAAGTCCTCCCGCTCCAACATCCGGGCGACGGTGTATTTGCCGGCCAGGCTGATCAGATCGGCGGCGGACATCTTACTCATCCATTCACTGTTAAACACCACGCGGGTTTTTTTCGGGTCGAGAATCTTGAAAATCTGTTCCTGGTAAGTCTTGGCGTTTTCCAACACCTGTTCTCTGGTCAGCGACTTACGGGTTTCATTTTTACCGGTCGGATCACCAATCATGCCGGTAAAATCACCGATCAGGAAACAGATCTCATGGCCAAGATCTTGAAATTGTTTTAGTTTCTGGATTAATACCGTGTGCCCGAGGTGCAGGTCAGGCGCGGTCGGATCGAAACCGGCCTTGATCCGCAGCGGTCTTCCTTCTTTGAGCCGCTCTTCCAGCTCTGCTTCCACTAAAATCTCCACCGCTCCACGGCGGAGGATCTCCATCTGCTCTTGTACTGATTTCATTCCCAAGTCATCCTTCGTAAACTTTAGCCGAAGCTCTATTTCAGCTGAATTCGTTCTATCTGTTCACAGTGACCACTTTGTTCATTCAGGGTCAAAACCACGGCGGAAAGTTGCGGATCCTTTTTAGCGACCTCCAAGCGAACCGGTTGTTGCGTCAAAAAGCGCTGCAAAGCGGGTTCCTTCAGGTTACCGATAACCGCATCATGACTACCGGTCATGCCGACATCCGTCAGGTAACCGGTTCCCCCGGCCAGAATTTTTTCATCGGCCGTCTGCACATGCGTGTGGGTTCCGATCACAGCCGAAACCCGACCGGCAAGATAATGGCCAAGGGCCTGCTTTTCGCTGGTGGCCTCAGCATGGAAATCAACCAAGAGAAGCGGCGTGGTCTTGCGCAATTCAGCAACCAATTCATCAGCCGCACGAAACGGGCAGTCGAGATTTTTCATAAAAACCCGCCCTTCAAGATTCAACACCCCCACCTTGATGCCGGCAGCCGTTTCGTAAATACCGTGGCCACAACCCGGCAACCCCGGCGGATAATTGGCGGGACGCAGCAAACGGCTCTCCCGCCCCAGGACGTCATTGATCTCTCGTTTGTCCCAGATGTGATTGCCGCTGGTGACGACATCGACACCGGCGGCAAACAGCTCTCGTAAAACACTCCGGGTCAAACCGTACCCGGCCGCAGCATTTTCACCATTGGCGACCACCAGATCGATCATCTGTCGATCAATCAACCGATTCAGATGATCTGACAGCATCTTACGCCCGGCTCGGCCGACAATATCGCCGATAAACAACAGCTTCACGCTGAACTCCCCAAACATGCACACAGGGCTCGTGCTGCCTTCTCCATTGTTTGCAAGAGGAGAGCGGGCCCTGCGTGTGGCAAATGAATTATTCGCGGCAACCTATTTTGCGTATTCAACCGCGCGGGTTTCCCGGATGACATTGACTCGGATCTGTCCAGGATAAGTCATTTCCAGCTCAATCTTTTGCGCGATATCTTTGGCCAGCACATGCGAGTAATCATCAGAAATCTCGTCACTGGCGACAATGACACGGATTTCACGCCCAGCCTGGATGGCAAAACAACCAGTCACACCACTGAAGGAAGTACCGATCTGCTCCAGATCACGTAACCGCTTGACGTAGGTTTCCAGAGTCTCGCGACGAGCACCGGGCCGGGCTCCGGAAAGAGCATCAGCAGCCTGAACCAAAATCGCCAGCACAGTATCCGGCTTTTCATCCTCGTGGTGAGCAGCAATGGCATGCACAATTTTCGGTGACTCCCCATACTTGCGAGCCAGATCCCCACCGTTGACAGCATGTGAACCTTCCAGTTCGTGACTGACCGCCTTACCGATATCATGCAACAGTCCGGCCCGTTTGGCCTGTTTGACGTTGATCCTCAACTCTGCTGCCATCATACCGCACAAGAAAGCAACCTCGATGGAGTGCGTCAGGACATTCTGTCCATAAGAGGTCCGGTACTTAAGCATTCCGAGCAGTTTGATGATTTCCGGATGAATCCCGTGCACCCCGACATCAAAGGTGGCCTGTTCACCCGCCTGACGGATCTCCTCATCAACCTCCTGCTGAGCCTTCTCAACCAGCTCCTCAATCCGCGCCGGATGGATCCGGCCATCGGCAATCAAACGCTCCAGGGCAATCCGGGCAACTTCACGGCGCACCGGATTGAATCCGGAAATCACAACCGCCTCAGGAGTATCATCAATAATCAAGTCAATACCGGTTGCTGCTTCGATAGCACGGATATTACGCCCCTCACGGCCGATAATCCGCCCCTTCATTTCATCCGAAGGCAAAGGGACAACGCTGACCGTCTTTTCCACGACAAAATCACCGGCGTAACGCTGAATTGCCACGGCCATAATTTTTTTGGCCTTTTTATCAGCAACCTCATGCGCTTCATCTTCAATCTTCCTGATATTCTTGGCCGCGTCATGGCGGGCTTGACTGAGCATCGAATCAATCAGTTGCTGCTTGGCCTGTTCACCGCTCATACCGGAGATTTTCTCCAGTTGCCTACGCTGCTCTGTCAGAGTCTGATCAATTTCGGCAGTTTTCTGCTGCAAACTTTCCCCCTGCTGACGAAGCTGGCTTTCTTTGTTGGTCAACTCTTCACTGCGCCGCTCAATATGATCCTGTTTGCGCTCAAGGTTTTCCTCTTTTTGCTGCAGACGATTTTCCTGCCCCTGGATTTCCCTCCGCAGCTCACGCGCCTCTTGCTCCCAATCGGCCTTAGCCTGCAGGACGATATCTTTGGCCTGAATGATAGCCTCTTTACAGATCGTTTCCGATTCTTTGCGGGCGTCGGCAATAAGCTGCTCAGCAACAACTTTGGCATTAGCAACCGTCGAAGCGGAAAGTTTGCTCCGCAGCAGCATGCCGAGAAATACTCCGGCCCCCAACGCGACCAAAACCATGATGAAAATCAAAATATCCATCTGCACGGTAAAATCCTCCCTTTGCAGAGTTTATGGTGAAACTGCTACCTTTTCATAGCAGTGTATAAATTCGGTCTGCGTTGCCAGGAATTGCACAGGTCGATCATGCACTTCCCGCGGCAGACACATACATAACTGAAAAGCAAAACAGAGCCCGACAGCCTTCGTCCGTTCTGCGGTATTCGCCAACTCACGATCGTAAAATCCTTTGCCATAACCCAAACGGTGACCACTGCGGTCAAAGGCAACGCCGGGAACAACAATCAGGTCCATATCGGCAATCGGATACGACTCTCCGGTGGCCGGCTCGGCAACTCCGAAGCGCCCGGCTGTCAACACTGACAAAGACGTCACCCGACGGAAATCCAGACCCCGCTCAGCCGCCCTGGGAAAACAAACGATCTTTCCCGCAGCTACGGCAGCTGCATACAGCTGATCGGTCTGCACTTCATTATTGATCGGGCTATACAACGCCAACACTCGCGCCCGCTGAAAACAGTCAGCAGCAATCAGCTGTTGTTGAACCTGCCGGCTCAAACGAACACAGGTTGCAACATCAAGCTGCTTACGACGAGCGAGCAACTCTTGCCGAATGTCATGCTTGGACATATTGAAGAGCTCCGGCTGGTACAAAGCTCAGGGCAGAAAGGATAGAAACAGGCAGGCAGATACAGCTGAAATGGACGGTTGCGGCGAATCCCTCTCGCCTGTGGATTTATAAATCGTCAGGTATTTAACAAGTCAACTCAAGTCTCCGAATAACTTACAAAAACTCTCCATGCGCTTTAAGCATTTCGTTTACGCCTGATATTCGCGGGTTGACTCACCGCAAACTATAAAACCGGGATAATTATCACCTGCCGAACAGGTGTGTCCATTCAAGTTAGTTCCGAACCAATCTATCTAAAAGCCCTGTACACTCAGGGTGATTTTTATAAAACCGCAAAGCTTCATATTCGGCAATATATATCGTTATAGTCAACTTTAGCAACCAGAATTGCTTTGTTCCAGTTGACATACAAGCTGCTCAAGCCTTTTTCCCAGTTCCTGCCGATTCTGCTTCTGCTCGTCAAGTAACTGCAGGTGCTGGCCCGCCAAGTTCAACAGGGTCAACACAGTCAGGTCGCGCGTATCCGTTGAACGCACAGCCGCGGTTTCAGCAAGTTTTTCTTCGACAAAGGCGGCAACCCGCTGGATCTGCCCGGGGGGCTCCTGACTGCGTAGCGTATACTCTCGCCCCAGAATCCTGACCTGAACACTATACATTAAACATCCTCCAGCCCTGCTTCGTCAATTCGACTGAGAATTTTTTCGACTTCCTGCAACAGCTCATCACGCTCCCGCAACCAGACAGACTTCTCCTGCCGGAGATCATGGCATTCGTCTTCAAGTTTCCGTTTCTGCGCCAGCAAAGCTGTCACAGCTGTTTCAAGACGATTCAGCAAAACGCTTTCCATCGTAAAGCCTTTATAAGTGCGCCCTCAAGGGAAAAGTGCAAATCTTTCTATCAGCTCTCAAAAAGCGCCGAAATAAACATCGCCGGGTCAAAGGGACGCAGATCATCAATCCCTTCGCCAATTCCGACAAACCGGACCGGCACATCCAACTCAGCGGCAATGGCCACAACGATGCCCCCTTTTGCGGTACCGTCAAGCTTCGTCAACGCAATACCATCCAACTGCACGGCTTCGTTAAACAGCTTAGCTTGAGTTAAAGCATTCTGCCCGGTGGTCGCATCAAGAACCAGCATGCTTTCATGTGGAGCCCCGGGAATCTCACGATCAATGACCCGACGGATCTTTTTCAATTCTTCCATCAGGTTGACCTTGGTGTGCAACCGACCAGCAGTGTCCAGAATCAACACATCTGCTTTGCGGGCAACTGCGGCCCTAGCGGCATCAAAAGCGACAGCTCCAGGATCGGCTCCTTCAGCATGCCTGATAACTTCCACTCCGGCCCGCTCTCCCCAGATCTCCAACTGCTCAGCAGCTGCGGCGCGGAAGGTGTCCCCGGCACCGAGGATGACTTTTTTGCCATCACTGGCCAATTGATTGGCCAATTTACCAACGGTGGTGGTTTTTCCGACACCGTTCACGCCAACCACCATGATCACAAAAGGTGCGGCGATAGAGACATCCAGAGGCTTACTCTCGGTCTGCAGGATTTTCTCCAGCTCTTCCATCAACAGCTGCCTGACCTGATCGGGTGTTTCCAGCGTTCCTTTCGCCTGACCGGCCTCAAGAGTTCCGATCAATCGCTTGGTGGTCTGCATGCCAAGATCGGCCGTAATCAGGATTTCCTCAAGTTCTTCGATCAGATCCTCATCGATATTGGGACGTCCGCGCAACAAGCTATCAATACGACCGACCAGAGAAGACTGGGTTTTGGCCAGGCTGCGCTTGAATCTTGCGGACAGGCTCAGCGGTTCCGGTTCCGGCTTTGCTTCGACTTCTTCAACCGCTTCCTTTGGCGCAACAACCTTTTTTTCTTTCGGTTTCCGCAAGACGGCCAGCAGGCCGAAAATGACGATAATGACAACCAGCACCACGCCTAAATAAAGCAAACCCAGGGCACCTAAAGTCTGGTACTCCTCAGGGACCCCGGCGGAGGCCAGCATCCGGGACAACTCAAACACCAAAGAATTGAACCAGGTCATGAAGGATTCAATCCAAGCCATATAATCCAGATCTTTCACGTACAATCTCCTACTATCAACACTAGAAGCCTGTCGGGCTTAACAAGAACCTACTGCGAAATCGGCTGATCGGTCCGGATTTATGTCAATTTTCGACAAAGAGCCCTGTTATTCGCTCTCAAATTCCCGTAAATCCGGTCTCGAACATCCAATCTCTCGTTACGGCCCGTCAAACCCGACAGGCTCCTGGCGGATTAAAGTAATTATTCAAACTCAGAACGCAGCTCAGCAACACAGCAGCGCATCTTGAAGGCAGCCCGGGCAGCAATTGCCTGAGGGCCCAGAGCCAGCATCAAAAAATAATCTTCGGTCAACGGTGCAAGCAAAGTTTTTTTGTGATCGGTCCGAATCAACACCTCTTCGAGATTTCCACTTTCAATTCTCGATAATGCCTCACGTAACAGCCCGAGGATGATCCCCTTATGTGCCGCAAGAACCTTGAGATCGTATTCGCTGATCCGGGCGACCTGATCGACAGCCTCCCCTTCCCAGTCGATGATAATAGCTCCAAGAGCTCCAGGAATATCTTCCAGTAGTCTGTTGAGTAAAGATTTAAACGGCATGGCAACCTCTTGCTATCATCCGACCATCTCAGCAGCGGGCTCTGCCAAAAGCCGATGATCATTCATCCGCACCGAAACCAGTTTCGACACCCCCGGCTCCTGCATGGTCACACCATACATGGTATCAACAACCCTCATGGTCCGCTTGCTGTGAGTGATGATAATAAACTGCGACTGCTCTGTCATCTCCCGAACCATATCGGCAAAACGATCAATATTGACATCATCGAGCGGAGCGTCCACCTCATCAAGCATACAAAAAGGTGTCGGCTTAACCAGGAACAGCGAGAAAATCAGCGCCACTGCAGTCAGGGCTTTCTCCCCCCCTGAGAGCAAACTAACATTCTGCAATCGTTTGCCCGGCGGCTGGACAATAATATCGATACCGGTTTCGAGCAAGTCGTTTTCGTCAGTCAGGCGCAATTCCGCTTGGCCACCGTGGAACAAGCGGGGAAAGACCTGTTTGAATTTGCTATTGACCTGTTCAAAGGTCTCCTTGAAGCGCCGTCGGGTGGTTCGGTTGATCTGACTGATTGCTTTTTGCAAATCATTCAATGACTGGTACAGATCATCCCGCTGCTGACAAAGAAAATCATAACGCTCCTCCTGCTCACGGTACTCATCGATCGCCATAAGATTGACCTCACCGAGGGATTCAATACGCTGCTGCAATCTTTGTAACTGTTGCTGTTGACGCTCCAGTTCATCTTCGGTCGCTTCCGGGACCTGATGTTCCAACAGATCGACCCGATAGCGTTCAAGCACTCCTTGGCGAAGGTGTTCAGCCTCTATCTGTAGTTCATGACGCCGCAACTGCAGCCTGGCGACTTCTTTGCGCAGCTCTTCCGCCTCAGAACGGATCCCGCGCAGCTGGTCCCGGTATTCATCCAACTGACAACGCTGCTGTTCGTACGTTTCGCGAACCGACTGGCTCGCCTGCTGCTGCTCTTCTCGCCGATCGAGCAGCAGGCTCAGCTCGATACGCAACCGCTCATCAGTCTGCAACAGCTGCTGCTGTTCCTCATTGCCGCGGTGTTGGCGTTGCTGAAGCTGTTGCTCGCGCTGTTCCATTTCCTGATACTGACTGGTCAGCCGGGCCAGAGTCCCATCGGTCGCACGCTGCTGTTGCTGTATGGCCGCCAGGGCCACACGGCGTTCCGTCAGCTCTTCACGGGCCCCATCAAGCTGACCTCTGAACTCAGTCAGAAGGCTCTGTAGCTGAGCCGAGCGTTCCTCTAAACCCTGCTGTCGCTCAGCGGATTGCTCGCTCCCCTCACTTAATTGCTGTTTTTCCTGCTGCAATAAAGTACGGCTTTCATCAATCTGTTCTAAATCAAAGGCGATCAAATCGAGCCGTTCACCAAGACGTACCTCCTCAGCCTGCAAGCTT
>WTCI01000312.1 GCA_013138655.1 Desulfuromonadaceae bacterium
GAAGAGACCCCGCGGCACTTTTACCTCGGCGAGCGGCTGGTCAAAGTGGCCGAGGTGGTCGACCGCTGGCTGGCCCCCGACCACCGCTACTTCAAGATCCGTTGCACCGCCGGAGATGTGTATATCCTGCGCCACGACAGCCGGACTGACAACTGGGAACTGACCATGTTCGAAAGTTACAATAATCTTTAGCGGACAGATCGTGAGCCAGACAACAACAGACGGTGACTTTATTCCGCTGCTGCCGGGACCGGTAAACTTTGCCGTGCTCTATGAAGACGCCCAAAAACGGAATGCCGCCGAGATCATCCAGTAAAACCGGATATGCCTCTTTCTCTTACGGGGCTGCTGCAACACTTAAAAAACCCCACCGACCCGCCTGCTTTTTCTCCCGCAGTCGCTATACTAAAAACATGGGAGACACACTAATGAAGCGGATCGTATCGGCAATCATGGGCCGGGTGGGAAGATGGGGCTCGCTTTGCTTCTGGCTTGTTCCGTTTGTTCTGTTACTGCTGCCCCTGTCCGCCCTCTCCAAAGAGGACCCGAAACACTTCGTGCGGGCCCGGCAGGAGATGGTGCGCAGCCAGCTGGTGGCGCGTGGCATCCACGACCAGGCCACGCTGCGAGCCATGGAGACGGTGCCACGCCATCGTTTTGTCCCGGATAGGTATCGCGCCAGCGCCTACCGGGATGGTCCTCTGCCGATCGGCTACGGCCAAACCATCTCGCAACCCTACATGGTCGCCTTCATGACCGAGATCATTGGCCCCCACCCCGGCCAACGTGTTCTGGAGATCGGAACCGGCTCGGGGTACCAGGCGGCGATCCTGGCCGCGACCGGTGCCCAGGTTTTCACCATCGAAATCATCCCTGAATTGGCAAAGCAGGCCCAGGCCACCCTTGAACAGCAGGGCTACCTGCACATTCAGACCAAAACCGGCGACGGCTATCACGGCTGGCCGGAGCAGGCCCCCTTCGATGCCATTGTGGTCACGGCAGCGGCCGAATTCATCCCGCCGCCGCTGATTCAGCAGCTCAAAGATGGCGGCCGGATGGTCATCCCGGTCGGCTCCCCCTTCTTTGCCCAGACCCTGATGCTGGTCGAGAAGAGGGGCGCGGCGATCACCACCCGCAGCCTCTTCCCGGTCCGCTTCGTCCCCTTTCGGAGAAGCAGGTGAATCCCGACCGACGCAGGCAGCTGGCGCTGATTCTGCTTTCGGCAGCGTTGATCGCCCTGCAGCTGATCCTGATGCAGATCCTCTCCATCACCCAGTGGCACCATTTCGCCTATCTGGTGATTTCCACGGCCCTGCTCGGCTTCGGCGCATCGGGAACCCTGCTCGCCCTGACCCGTTCCTGGTGCCTGCGACACAGCACTCTGCTCCTGCCACTGTTGCTGGCGACTTGCGCGGTAAGTATGGCCACGCTGGGGTGGCTGACCCAGGGACTGTTCAAGGGGTTTGACAGCTACCTGCTCTTTCTCGAGGGGCAGCAAGTCATCCGGCTGTTCGCTGTCATCCTCTGTTTTCTGCTCCCCTTCCTGCTCGGGGCAGCCGCCATCGGGTTGCTCTTCATGCTCCACATCAAAAGAATCGGCAACCTCTATTTTGCCAATCTGCTCGGCTCAGGGCTGGGCGGCATCTGCGGCCTGGCTCTGCTCTGGCTGCTGCCGCCTCAACAGCTGCCGCCGCTCGTCGCCGTTGCGCCCCTGCTGGCAAGCGCGCTGCTGCTGCCAAAGAATGCGCCCCGCTGTCGCTTGGCGCTCCTGCTCTGCGCCATGGCGACGGTTGCCACCTTCCTCTTCCCGGCCCCCCTGGCCATTTCTCAGTACAAAGATATCCGTCGCACACTCAACCTGCCGGAGGCCCACATTCAATTCCGCCGGGCCAGCCCTTACGGTCTGGTCGAAACGGTTTCAGCTCCGGCCCTGCGCTTTGCCCCGGGACTCAGTCTCAATTATCCCGGTCGCATCCCGACTGCCGATCTGGTCTTTAACAACGGCAACCAACTCGGCGCCATCCTCCCCCAAGCGCCTGACGATACTTCCCATCTGCTGCAATTCACCAGCGGCGCCCTCCCATTTGCCATCACCGTACCGCAGCGGGTGCTGATTCTGCACTCGGGGACCGGCACCGAGGTCGGCCTGGCCCTGGCACAGGGTGCGGAGCAAGTCACCGCCGTTGAATCGCACAGTGCGATGCTGGAATTGTTGCGGGAAAATTATGATGGGACTCTCGACTACCTGTTCGACAATCCGGCCGTAACCCTGAGCAACCGGGAGCCGCGCAACTTTCTGGCCAGCACAAAAGAAGAATTCGACCTGATCCTGCTCCCCACCCTCGGTGCATTCGGCGGCACTCTCGGACTGTTTGCGCTACAACAACAGCACAGTTTGACGCTGGAGGGGTTGACCGCCGCCTGGCAGCGGCTTCGACCGAACGGCCTGCTCTGTGTCAACAGTTGGATCGACTTTCCGCCACGCACCCCGTTACGGCTGGCCGCAAGTATCGGGAAGTTTCTGGAGGAGCAGGGAATCAACGATCCAACCGCCCATGTAGCGGCAGTGCGCAGTTGGGGGACGATCAGCTTCTGCGTCAAGCGCTCACCACTGACCGCGGGCGACAGCGAACGGATCAAAGATTTCTGCCGCCAGCGACTGTTCGATCCCTTGTTGTTGCCGGGAACAGAACAGAGAGAAGTGCCCCGCTTCAACACCAGTGAAGATACCGATTTTCTGCCGCTGCTGGCGCAAGCCCTTTCTGCCGACCGGGATGGGTTGATCCGCAACTACCCGTTCAACCTCGAACCGACCAGCGACAATCGCCCCTTCTTCTCCCAGTTTTTGCGTTGGCAGCATTTGCCCCAATTGACCGAACTGTTCGGCGCCCGCAGCCTCCCTTTTCTGGAACTCGGTTTTCTGCTGGTGCTCCT
>WTCI01000265.1 GCA_013138655.1 Desulfuromonadaceae bacterium
AATTCCAGCGCCCGGAGTTCCAGGCGATGCCCTTCCCCAGCGGTAACTGACTGCTCCTCATCAATCTGCAGCAACTCTTCACGCAGCAGATCTACGGCCTGCTGATCATGGAATAATTGCGCGTCAAGTTCTGAAATTTCGTTTGCCAGTTCTGTCAACTGTCGCTTCTTGCGCAACAATCCAGCACCGTCAACGACTGTTGCGCCACCGGTCAGTTCCCCCCGCCAATTCAGACAATTGCCACTGGAATCGACCAGCAACGTACCGGGAGGCAAATTTGCTTCGAAATACTCAGCGACAGCATCGACCAGAAAAACCCCGGCCAACAAAGAGGTAATCAGGCCCTCGGCCCCGGCTCTTGCCTTGACCACTGTTATCAATGCCGTCCCTGCCGAAAAATCAACGACCGGTTGTTGTTGCAAAGGCAGCAAAACCGTAGCACGCTGTTGCCGTTCGAGCAGCAGTTGCAAAGCTTCAACGGCCCCGTCGGCATCAGCAACAGGAACCGTCTGCAACCGTTCTCCCAGCGCCATTTCGACAGCAACCTCATACTGTCCATCGACCTTCAACAGGTCAGCCACGATGTGCGTCCAATGCCTTTTCTCGGCTAAAAGTGTCCGCACGCCATCGGCATAGCCGTCGTAATTACGTTCCAGTTCCTGTAGAGTTTCCTGCCGTGAACGACATTTCTCCTGTCGCCGGCGAAGCTTTGCCAGTTCGGTCTCCTGCTCGACCAGTATTGCTTTTTTTTCCAACTGGCGCTGGTGTAACAGCTTTGCTTCCTCGACCAGTTGCTGTTGCTTTTCCTGGACATGCTGAACATGCTGGTCTAACTGCTGTTGCTGCTCTCGTCGCCGTTGCTGCTGTTCCCGAACTTGGATTGAATCGTTCTGCACCTGTTCGTGACGCTCCGCTTCTACCGTCAAGCGACGGTCTATTTCCTCTCGGCGGTTGACCAAGCGGCCAGCCTCGGCCAGCAATTCCAGCAATTCACGACGGCTCTCTTCAAGTTGCGAATTCAACTCCTGTTCACGGGGCAACGACTGCCGGAGCTCCTCCTCCTGCCGCTCAACATCTTGCTGTAAAGCTTCCAAGCGGACCCCGAAAGTGTTTTTTTCCTGCTGCAACTCTGCTTTTTCACTTTCCAGCCCAGCCATCCGCTCAGCCAACGATTTGAGCTCTGCCTGGAATTCCTGATCCTGATTGAACAGATGTTCACGCTGCCGGGTTGCCAGCAGCACGTCATTTTCGACCCGCTGAATTTCCGCAGCGAGCTGATAGACCCGTTCCTGCGCCTGATTGAGCTCAGCTTCGACAAGGGTCAGCTGCAACTGCTTCTCTTCGAGTTGTAGATCCCCCTCTTCAAGTCGGGAATCCAGCCGGGCAAGAATGGTCGACTGCTCCTCTTCCTGACCGGTCAGCAACTCAATGTCACGATAAAGTTCCTGAAACCGGTTCCCCGCCAGACAAAGTTCAATCCGCTTGGCCTCCCCTCGGTATTCGCGAAATTTTTCTGCCCGCTGGGCTTGCCTTTTTAAACTCCCGAGTTGCCGACGCACTTCGGCAATAATGTCCCCCAAGCGCACCAGGTTTTGCTTGGTAGCATCCATTTTCCGCAGGGCCGTTTTTTTGCGGGTTTTAACCTTGGTCACCCCAGCCGCTTCCTCGATCAGCATCCGCCGTTCTTCCGGCTTGGCACTGACCAGCAGACCGACCTTCCCTTGCTCAATAATTGAGTAGGCCCGGGCACCGACCCCAGTGTCCATGAACAGCTCGGTAATATCAAGCAACCGACAGGGGGTTTTATTGATCAAATATTCACTTTCGCCACTCCGATAAAGACGCCGTGTGACCATAATTTCAGCATAATCTTTGTAAGCGGGCGGACAGACCTTGGCACTGTTATCGAAAACGATGGAAACCTGAGCCATGCCGTGCGGCTTACGGCTTTCGCTCCCCCCGAAGATAACATCTTCCATGACCCGGCCGCGCAGGTGCCGGGCATTCTGCTCCCCCATCGCCCAACGGATGGCATCGACGATATTACTTTTGCCGCAGCCGTTCGGTCCAACGACGCCGGTAATCCCCTGCTGAAAGTCGAGAGAAACCTTGTCGACAAAGGACTTAAAGCCAATGATATCAAGCCGTTTAATCTTCATATTAGCAGGGGAAACTCCTGGTACGGAGGGCGGGATCCGCTCATGACCAACCCGAAGCGACGACACTCTGTAGAATCGCGGCTTGTTATGCTATCAGGGGGTTCCGTGCATGTAAAGATTTGTTCCTAACCACGCCCCCCGGGCAGGATTGCAGCTTGCTGAGCAGCAAAAGTGGCGGTATGATACTGTCACTCCCAAAGACATTGTCCACAGCAACCCCTCTTAAGTGATCGGCAACCATGAATTCAGCGCTGGCAAAAATTTTCCGCAGATTAATTTATGGCCTGCTGTTGCTGTCGGCGATTCTCGTCATCCTGTTTTCAGTTTTCCTCAGCCAATTCGACCTGGACAATTATCGACAGGAACTTGAAACAACACTGGGCAAGGCTCTGGAACAACCGGTCGCAATCGGTTACAGCAAGCTGACCTTTAATAAGGGGATCGCGCTACGCTTTCATGACCTGCGGATCGGTTCGGAAACAGCTCCACTGGCCCTGATCCCCTACCTGACCGCAACGTTGAAAATAGTCCCGCTGTTTGACGGGAAGATCATTCTTGATCAGGTCGATATCGACAATCCGAGCCTGCAACTCCGGTTACCATTTCTCAACCGGGTGGAACGCAGCACGGCCCATCAACTGACTGATGAACTCGGTATCCGCATCCTGAGGGTGCACGATGCCAAACTGCAAATTCATCGGCGGTCGCCGGAAGGGACGCGGGAACTGCTCTGCATTGACGATCTGAACCTGGTACTACAGGGCTGGCAAGCCAACCGGTCAGCTCAACTGGTGGTTGCGGGGCAGCTGCAGCAGGAACAAAAACCGGCTGAATTCCTGCTCAATATGGTCCTGCCCTCCTCACTCGATCCGGCAATCTGGCGCAACGAACCATTCAACACCCAATTTTCTATCGACAATCTTGCAACCGGGCCCTTGTCCAAACTTACTCAAAACAGAGCCCCTTCCGCCGTCAATCTAAAAATCTCTCTGCAGGGCATCCCGACCTCAGGAGCCAAGCTTAAAGCGCTGCTGGAAAATGCTTCCAGTAACGAGCAGCTCTTCACTCTCAACGGTCGCTGGGACTCTTCAGTGGAGCAGGATGCGCTCACCAAGCTGACGGGGAAACTCTTCGGGCTGCCCATGAGTGGGGAATTTTACCTGCTGCGCGGCCCTGAACAACACTATCTGGCCGGGCGTTTCAGCACCCGAAATATCACGCTGGACAGCGAGCTATTGAAAGGTTGGCGGCTCCCCGGTGCCGACAAACTGGTCGCCGGCAATTTAGAACGCCTGGCCCTCATTCTGGAGAAAAAATGGCCCGCGGGGGAACCTTTTTCCGGACTGCCGCGCGTTGGTGCAGAGTTCACCATTACCGATCTGGAATGGGAGCAGCCTGAAATGCACCAAGTGCAGAACTTTACCGTCGAGATGTCCTTGGAAAATCAGGAGTTAACCATTAAAGAAGGATTGCTTGTTGCGGCCGGTCAGGCTCTGAGCTTCTCCGGTCAGATAGGCAACCTCTATACCGATCCGCAACTCCAGTTAAACGCTGCTCTGGATGTGCAGCTGGAGGACCTGATGCCCTACCTGCAGCTGCCGCAGGACTGGAAAATCTCCGGAGCAGCGTCCAACTCTCTGAATTTGTCAGGCTCGCTACTTCGACCTGTTTTTGCTCTGCAAACCGATTTCTCAACCACTGAATTGCAACTGGGCCCACTGCTCCGCAAAAAAGCCGGGCAACAAAGCCACCTGCAATTACAAGGGCTGATTGATCAGGAACAGGTTCAACTGGACAGCCTGAAGCTGAACCTTGCAGACTTTGTAATCAATGGGAACGGCTGTTTTACCCACGATCCAAAGGATCGCTATTTTCTCCTTGATATCGACCCCGTCGAGCTTCGACAACTGCACGCTCTCTCGCCAGTCATGAAACAGCTAGCGCTGCACGGTACTGTTCACCCCTCTTTGGAGCGGGATGAACAGGGCCTGCAAGGAACCCTTCAGCTGGCAGAGGTGGGAATGCACCTTTACAATATCGTCGGTGATTTAAAACGCACCACCGGGGAAATCGCCTTCAATCACCAAGGACTGAATTTTCAAAAGCTGCAAGCAACCTTCGGGGAATCGGACTTTATCCTCAGCGGCCAACTCAAAAATTGGCAGTCTCCGCAGCTGAATCTTGCACTCAAAAGCGACAAAGTCCGGGCCCAGGATCTAATTTTTTCAAATCAGCAGCTAACATTCTACGATCTGGAAGGGCAGTTGCAGATTGACCATGCAGGGATCCGCTTCAATCCGGTCAATGCCCGGCTGGAAAAAGCGACCGAGGTCAGGGTAACCGGCCAGGTCGCCGGGTTCAGCAACCCGCAAGTCACCCTCGATATCGCAGCAGACAGGGCAAACATTGATGAGGTTATCAATCTCTTTCAAGGACCTGCCAGGAGCCGTCGCAGTCAAAAAAAGTACCAAGGCAAACCGACAAAAATTACTGCACGGGTCAAGGAAGGACGTATCGGCGGACTGACCTTTCAAAATGCTGAAGGATTGATCACTGACCACCACGGCATTTTCACCCTTTACCCGCTCCAGTTTCAAAATGGAGCGGGGTCTTGCCAGGCTCGGGTCGAGTTTGATCGAAATCAAAAAGGCGGGCTGCTGAAAGTCTCCGGTCACGCGGAAAATATCAACGCTTCGGTTCTTCACCAGGATCTCTTCGAGGAACGTGGGCTGATTAATGGCCGTTTGCGGGGGAGTTTCTACCTTGAAGGCAGCCTTGCAGAGAACAAATTCTGGGATAACGTCGTCGGTAGCATCCATCTGCAAGTCACTGATGGAACATTGCGAAAATTCCGGGGTCTGGCCAGAGTATTTTCTCTCCTGAATGTCTCCCAGATCTTTGCCGGGAAACTGCCCGATATGGACAAAGAGGGCATGCCCTTCACCCTGATGGAGGGAAGCTTCAGGATTGCCGACGGGCGTGCCGAGACAGAAGATCTGTTCATCACCAGCGAAGCAATGAATATGTCGCTGGTCGGCAGCAAAGGTCTGATCGATGGCAGTCTTAATTTCAATCTGGGTGTCATGCCACTACGCACAGTTGACAAGGTGATCACTTCAATCCCGATTGCCGGCTGGGTTCTGGCCGGGGAGGACAAGGCCCTGCTCACAGCTCACTTCAAGATCGAAGGGAACAGCGAAGAGCCAAAAGTCACCCCGGTTCCCATCAGTTCAGTTTCTAAAACAGTTTTCGGCATTTTCAAAAGAACTCTCGGCCTGCCGGAGAAACTGGTCAAAGATATCGGCACAATTTTCAAAGAAGAGCCGGAAAAGAAAAAAGAGCCGATCGACTGATCAGCTCTGTTACTATCCGTTAATTCATGATGCTTTCGCAAAAAGCCTTGAGATGGCTAAACAAAAATTTCGCCCTACAAGGCACAGTGGTTTTTCAGGGGGAAAGGCATACATAGAGCATGTCGAGTTCCTGAAAAAGCACTGTAACGCAGGAGGGCGGACTTTTTGCGACGCCATCAATTCATGGGCTTGTCGCCGACATAAACCGTAGCGATCCCGAAGGTCTGATCACAGTACTGCAGCCGCTGAAACCCGGCCTGGCCCATCATCTGTGAGAATTCTTTCTGGCCGGGAAACTCAATCACCGAATCGGGCAAATACTGGTAAGCGCTACGTTTGGATAGCAAGCCACCGATCGTCGGCAGAATTTTCTGAAAATAGAAATAGTAAAGCTTGCGGAACAGCTGACTGCGTGGACTGGAAAACTCCAGGATGACTGCCCGGCCACCCGGCTTGAGAACCCGAAACATCTCCTTAAGTCCGGCCGGGCGATCAATAACGTTACGAATACCGAAGGCGATGGTAATCCCATCGAAAGTCGCATCCGGGTGAGGAATCTGTTCACAGGGCGCATTGACCAACATGATGCGCGAACCATGTTGAGAGACGTTCAATTTGAGCTGCCCCTGCACCAGCATCCCCTGGGTAAAATCTTCTCCGACGATGATGACACTCGGGTCAGTACTTTCCGCCACTTCCAGGGCAACATCACAAGTTCCGGTGGCAATATCGAGAACCCGACCACCGGGGGGAATACTCAACTGGCTGACGGCAAAACGGCGCCAGCGACGATCTATCCCGAAAGAGAGCAGACGATTCAGCAGGTCGTAGCGGTGGGCAATATCATCAAACATCTGCCGCACACCACGGCCCTTATCGGACAACTGAAACATGGACAAACTCCTTGCTGCCGAGTCAACAGGTGCTCTGTCACGCGACGGTCAATAATTCAAATGGTGCCTGTTTCTATCATAGTGCAGGAGCTGCTCCAACAAAAAAACCACCGGCGAGCCGCTCGACAGGCGGACAAGACTTCGACAACCCGAACTAAACAGACAGGCTGTTATGTCCCCCCAAATCAGCAGAGAACTGCCCCTTGCAGTCTGCGCAGCAGTGATCCGACATCAGGGGAAAATCCTTTTGACCCAGAGGCTTGCAACAAAAGCGCATGGCGGCTATTGGGAATTCCCCGGCGGAAAAATCGAGCCACAGGAATCTCCCCACCAGACCCTGAAAAGAGAATTGCAAGAAGAGTTGGCAATCGAGATCTCCCCGGGCTCGATCCTGGAAACCGTCTTTCACTACTACGACTGGGGCAGCGTGCTCATTATCGCCTATTTATGCTCATGGGAAGGTGGCGAAATAAAACATCTGGAAGTTGCGGACCACGCTTGGGTCACCCTCGAAACTCTTCCCGGCTACCAACTTCTCCCGGCGGATCAACCTATCCTTGAAAAACTCCGCAAACTTGCTTCAGGTTAATCTGCCGGTAACTATTCAGTAAAAACTTGAGTTTACCCTTGGCATCGGGAAATCGGTAGCTTTCGGAAGTACAGAGGTCAATGCAGAGAAAGGACTGTCACAGGATCGTCACAAACTAAAAAACGGGTTAGCGGAAAACCGCTAACCCGTTGATATTCATGGCACGCCCGACAGGATTCGAACCTGTGACCTCTGCCTCCGGAGGGCAGCGCTCTATCCAGCTGAGCTACGGGCGCATAAGGACTGTACTATATACTTTAATGACGGTGATAATGCAACTGTAAATGAATAGGTTTTCCATGTATCAAGGTGCCATAATTTTGCTGCTGACTCTACTGTTCAGTTTACCGGCCTGCGCTCAGGATTCTTATCGGATTCAGCAGGTGGCAGAGGGGACTTACGCGGCGGTTGCGTCCCCTGGTGGGGCAGCAACTTCGAACGCTCTTATTGTCGATCTCGGCACTCAAACAATCCTCTGTGGGGCTCACTTCAGCCGTAAAACAATGAACGATCTGATCGCAGCAGCTACGGAAGTCAGCCCAAAACCGATCAGGACTATTGCGCTGACCCATCATCATCCGGGTTCATCATTGTTTGACTTTGCATTTCCCGACAATATTAACCTGGTGGCCACCATTGAAACTCGCTTAATCCTTAAGCAGGAAGCTCACAAGGGAATAACTCCGTTGCTGTTTTTTAAAGAAGGATTGAGTTTTGAAGGGAC
>WTCI01000066.1 GCA_013138655.1 Desulfuromonadaceae bacterium
TTTCCGATTTTACCCGGATGGGCAGCGATAGCCCTGAACCGATCTCCACTGCAGCGAAAAAGCCGCTGCATTTTTCGCTGAACAATATTATGCTGACCGGCGGCAGCATCGATTTTACCGATCAAACTTCGGAGAAAAAATCGCAGCACAAGATTCGCGAACTAACCCTGCGCGTTCCTTTTATCGGCAACATCCCTTACCTGACCGATGATTATGTCGAGCCCTTCCTCTACCTGCTCCTGAACGGCTCGGAAATCCGTGCCAATGGACAACTGAAGCCGTTTCATAACTCACTTGAGACCAACCTTTACCTGACTCTTGATGCCGTCGATCTGGCCTATTACGCATTCCATTCACCAATTCCGCTGCCGCTTGAAATCACCTCGGGCATCCTCGATGCCCACATCGATCTGGCTTACCGGATATCCGGCACTGAACAGCCAAAACTGTTACTCGGCGGCGAACTGGCGCTCTCCGATATCGATATCCGTGAGCTGGACGGCAAAGAACTGTTCCGCATGCCGACCCTGATCCTCGATCTTGATTGGGCCGATCTGTTTCAACAGGATTTCAACCTGCTCTCCCTGGAGATCTATGACCCACAACTTTACCTTGACCGTGACCGGAACGGCCACTGGAACTTCCAGCAACTGATCCCGGCGCAGTCAACCGAAAGCCCTCCGGAAATCTCTGCGGAAAGCAAAGCGGCTCCAGCTCCCCTTTTGCTCAAAATTGAACAGCTGGAGCTGATTGACGGGCAGGTCCATTTTCGGGATGATTTTCCTCCGGAAGGTTTTTCCGAAGAGGTGCGCGGCATTAATTTACAGTTAACAGATGTTTCAACCCATCATGAACAAAAAACCAAGCTGGCTTTTAAAATGCAGACGGATCGTGAGCTGACGACAGAAGTCAACGGTGAAATCGGCATCAACCCACCGACAGCCGATCTTGATCTGCTGGTGAACGGCATCCCGCTCAAGCCCTACTATCCCTACCTGGCCGAATTTCTGACGGCTCCCGTGGAAGGCAACCTGAACCTGGCCAGTCGTGTCCAGTATGGTGCCGACGGCAATGTCCAGCTGCAACAGGCCCGGTTGGCTCTGCACGGGCTGAAGGTTCCTTTCGGCGGTAAAGATGCTTTCAGCTTGACCGATCTGGCCATAACCGACGGCAGTTTCGATCTGCACCGGCAGCAACTCTCCCTGGACTCCGTCCGCCTCACCAGGGGTGATCTACGCGCCACACGCCTGGCTGACGGCAGCCTGTCCCCTCTCAAGCTACTCCGCCCGCAACCGGCCGCAGCAGCCCCGCCGACAGCGGATGACAAAAAAGCTGCCCAGCCATTTGAAGTCAGGGTCGGAAAGGTTGATCTCGAACAATTCAAGCTGCTGTTGACCGATGCCGGACCGGCAAAAAAACCGCAACTGAAAATAGACGAACTGGATGTCAGCCTGGAGAATCTGGCCTACCCTCAATCTGCACAGAGTCCGTTCTCCCTGAAAGCCCGAATGGGGAAACGCGGCAGTATTGCGCTCACCGGGACACTGGCCCACACCCCCCTGCGGGTGCAGGCACAGACGCAGATCAAGGCCTTGTCGCTGGCCGACTTTAACGATTTCCTGCCGGAGAACGTCAAAGTCAGCCTGAAGGACGGCAAACTCTACACCACGATGGCTGTCGAACTGAAGGAGCAACCCGGGGCGCTTGCAGGCAGCTTCGGCGGACAGGTCACGATCAGCGATTTCAACCTGCGCGACCCGCTCAGCGAAGGGAAACTGCTGACCTGGGAAAACCTCAACCTGGTGGGGATCAAGGGGGAAATTTCCCCATTCAAACTGGAGATCAAGGAGGTTTCCCTCAGCAACTACCTGGCAAATATCCAGATCGATCCCGAGGGGCGGATCAACCTGACCGGCATAACTGCCGCAGAGCAACAGGAAGAGACTGCAGAACCGGCCGGCGAGGAAGTTGCCGCGGTTGAGGATTCTTCTGCATCAGAGCCGCCACCGGATATCCGTATCGATGCTGTCACCCTGCAAGGGGGCACGGTTTCTTTTACCGACCGCTCGATGCCGAATATCTTCAGTGCCACCATGTATAAGTTGGGTGGCCGGATCACCGGACTGGCGTCTGATGAGCAGATGCAGGCCGATGTCGATCTGCGCGGTGAGCTGGAAAACCACTCCCCCTTGACCATCATCGGGAAACTGAATCCGCTCAGCAAAGACCTCTATGCCGACTTGACCATCCATTTTAAGGACATCGACCTGACGCCGATGACCCCCTATTCCGGCACTTACCTGGGTTATGTCATCGACAAAGGAAAACTCTATCTCGATTTGAGCTACCATATTGAACACCGGAAAATTAAAGCCGAGAACAACATCATGATCGATCAGTTCACCTTCGGTGACTCGGTGAAAAGCGATAAAGCAACCTCATTGCCGGTGGGGCTGGCGATCGCCCTGCTGAAAGACAGCAACGACGAGATCCATCTGGATATACCGATTTCCGGCGACCTGAACGATCCCGCCTTCAGCATCATGGGCACGGTTTTCACCATGCTGAAAAACCTGCTGGTCAAGGCGGCCACCTCCCCCTTCTCTCTGCTGGCGTCTATGCTCGGCGGTGAAGATGAGGATTTCACCAACCTGGCTTTCGCCGGCGGCATCGCCCGGTTGGATGAAAAACAGCAGGAAACCCTCGGCAAGCTGGCGGCCATGTTGGCCAAGCGCCCTTCTCTGACCCTGGAGATCAGTGCCTTTGCCGACCCGGACAAGGATCCGGAAGGCTACCGTCAGGATCAGTTGCAGCAACTGCTGAGCGCCGCCAAGTGGCGCGAATTGAAAGAGGATGGCCAGGCCCGGGAGAGCCGCGAAGAGGTCAGTATCAGCGCGGAAGAATATCCGAAATACCTGTTGACCGTATATAAAGAAGCCGAATTTCCCCGGCCGCGTAATTTTATCGGCATGCTGAAAAAGCTTCCTGACGAGGAGATGGAAAAGCTGTTACTGGCCAATATCCGCGCCGAGGATGAGCAGCTACAGGCCCTGGCGCAGGCCCGTGCTCAGGTGGTACGCGATACCCTGATCGCCGCGGCTGAAGAGATCAAGCCGCGTATTTTCCTGAAAACCGTCGACATTTTTCAGCCACCTGAAAAGGGCGTTGCCAGCCGGGTCGAATTTGCCATCGGCAGTAAATGATTGGCTTAAAAGTTAAATATTATTGAGCCGGTGGTTATTTATGGGAATGTAGGGGCGAATCTTGTATTCGCCCGAATCCTGATCGCCGACAGAACAAGGGCGATCACAAGGATCGCCCCTCCCACAGAATTTTCTCGTTTCATCACCGGAGCATTAACTCTCCTGATTAGCGCTAATCAGGTTAACTCTTGCCAAAGAAGAAATATGGCGTATAATGTAACGAAATTGGTCAACTATTCGAGTGGGCCTTACGGCAAGGGGGACATTATGCGGATCGATATCGTTTGCAAACCGGATCAACCGGACGCTTGTCAAGGAACCGTGAAAAATGTTCGGGAGGCTCTCAACCAGCTGGGAGTTGAAGCTGAGGTGCATCAGTTCAGCGATACACGCAAGATGATTGATAACCGGATCTACGTGGTTCCAGCATTGCTGATTGATGACCAGCTGCGGATTGCCGGCCGGATTCCCGAGGTGGATGAGATTGTCAACTTTCTGACTGAGCGACCGCGCTACCTGAAGGAGGTGGCCGAGGTCGCCTGAGTCCATTAGCTGAAAAATTCAACAAGTCTAAAGGTTTCTGTGTTAACTGCCGGGAACCTTTACTTTTTTGGGGAGCTCGGGTAGGCTTTAAAATTATTTTCCGAGGAGTACACCGATGCCGAAAATCCTGCTGGTTGACGATGTTGACCTGTTCCTTGAGTTGGAGCGTTCTTACCTGGAAGGCTGTGGATATGATCTGGTCACGGCGTCTTCCGGAGAAGAGACTCTGAAACGACTCGATAAGGTGGTTCCCGATCTTCTCCTGCTCGACTTTTATATGCCGGGGATGGATGGAGACGAAGTCTGTCGGCTGATCCGCAAAAATGAGCGCTGGAAAAAATTACCGGTGATCATGATCACTGCGGCAGGCAAGCCGGAAGAGGTTCGGCAGTGCTTGCAGGCCGGTTGCGATGATTACATCACCAAACCGGTGAACAAGCAGGAACTGCGTGAAAAGGTTCAGCGCCTCCTGGGTGAGGTCAAGCGGCGCTCTGCTGAGCGTATTCCGGTGAAGATGCCGGTCGAGCTGCGTGCGGGGGGGCGCCTGCACGTGGCCAGAACGGAAGATTTATCATCCAGCGGTGTTTATCTGAAATCCCCGGTTCCCCTCGAAAAAAATACCACCGTTGAGATCCGGCTGGAATCGGCTGAAGACAAGCCGCTCCGTCTCTATGGCAAAATTAAACGCAGTGCTCAGAAGACTGAAGATGGGTGCGGTGTTTATTTCATTTACCCGGACCCGAAGAGTAAAATTCAGCTTGCAACCCTCATCCGCAGCAAAAAAGCGCAACAACTGCAAACGGAAGGCGTCGAGGAGAAACTCAGCCGACGACTCCTTTCCCTGGAAGAAGAATGTGCCGGGCTGCGTACCGAACAGGATGATGCGCTCCGGCGTATCGGTGAGCTTGAGCAGGAAAATCTGGAGTTCGCCAATCAGCTGGTCCAGGTGGAAGATGTCAACAACAACCTGACCAACCTCTATATTGCCTCGTCCCGTTTGCATTCGACCCTTGATCGCGAAGAAACCCTGGAAATTATCAAGGAGGTCGTGATCAATTTTGTCGGGGCCGAAAAGTTTGCCGTTTTTCTCTTCGACAAGGCGACCGAGCGGCTGATTTTCGAGACCGGCGAAGGATTTGACGAGGAGAACGATTTTCCGGAAATTCCCCTGGGAGAAGGGGTGCTTGGTGAGACGGCCGCCGGCGGCGAAAATTATTTCGTCGCGGGTTCGATCAGTGAAGGTTCAGACGATCTGCTGTCACCGATCATTGCCATTCCGCTGATGATCAATGGGAAAATGATCGGCCTGCTGGCCATCTACCGGCTGTTTATTCAAAAAGAGCAGCTTGAGTCGATCGACTACCAGCTGTTTTCGATGCTCGGCGAGCATGCTGCCTCGGCCCTGTTCTCCTCGACCCTTTACGGCAAGTCAGAACGTAAACGACAGACCTACCAGGGGTTTGTCGATCTGCTGCTCAAATAGCCGGGATGGCACATACAGATTATCTTTTGACTAAAGATTGGTATTGTCTTATGATAATACGACTTTTGGCGGGATTTTTCGTTTAAAAACGGGGGAGAGGATGGCTATGTTCAGTGCTCTGGGAACGTCAGCAAAGAAATTGCCGGGTTTGATTTTCCTGCTTTCGATGTTTTTTTCTCCTCAAGCGGTTTCTGCCGGCCCCTATGCCGATTCTGCTCATGGAAACACGGTCTACGGTGTCGAGCGGACGACCTTGGCGGCCCTGGCTTCTCCTTACGCCCAGGGAAACTGCGGTCATTGTCACGAGCAGCACACCGCTGTGGCGGACGGTCATCTGCTGCTCGCCGACAGTTTCAGCGGCACAACAACCAATCCT
>WTCI01000353.1 GCA_013138655.1 Desulfuromonadaceae bacterium
CTCCAGTTTGGGTCGTTTGGTGGTTTGATTCGTTTTTATTATAGCATTAGCTATAATAGTAGCAACTATATTATTCTAAACAAAGATATCTATAAGAGAAAGGAATTAGAAAACTGGACGAACTGGACGGGACGTTTAATAAATCCACAACCGGGGCCACCTCTCAGGGCTATTTTCTCTGCAGACGAAAATCGGGGAGCTGTTTTCTCAGAAGGAGATGCTGATGCAGGAACAGGCTTTTCTGCTTCCCACGGTATGTTGTGGGCAGTCGAAAATCACGCCTTTTGGGACGGGCTCTACGTAAGCCTCCTGACGGCCTTTTGTTCCTGCTCTCCCATCAACTCCATCAAGCGGTAGAGGGCATCACACTTATACGGAGCAAAGGTTCCCTTGAAGAGCCGCAAACGGGCCACTTGAATTTTCTGTGCAAGATCGACGACCCGAGTCAGCACCAGACGTGGTTTGATGCCGACATCCGCGGCGAACTTTTCCCAATGCTCCTTCCTGAGGGCACCTGGATCACACTCTCCGCCGATCTTCATGGCCAGACTTTCCGTCAAGCCATAGTGGCTATAAATCCTCGTCGAAAGCAGATCATAGAAAGGGGCCAGCAGCGGCCCTGACGGCAGCAGCAATAGAGAGATGTTCTTGCCGTGTGCATCCGAGTTGCCGATCAGGACATTGAAAATCACCCAGTTCAGCAAGGACAACAGATCTTTTCCCGCCCTGCTGCTGACATTGCGTACCAGATCAAAGCACGCTGCCAGCGACGGCCCACCCTCGGCTTCATACTTGTACTCAGGGGGAATATGGAGTGCCTGGCAAAAATCCTCCTGATGAAGCCTTTTTATTCCAGCGGTTGTCGTGGCGCGATCATAGCGCTTGACGACAAAAACCCTTGTTTCCTCATGCTGATGGATGAATGTTTGGGGGACCTCCAGACCAACTGCTTGGGCTAGTGCCATACAAAAAGCTTCATTTGTCACCGTGCCGTCCAGGTTCTCGATGGCCGGTTTGATGATGTGGTTGCTTGGCGCAGCGCCATAACCCAAATAATAGTGTTCCTCGTCGTAATAAATCGGAAGTTTATTCTGGGCACCGGCCAAGGAGAGCCGTATCCCTTTTTCCCCTGCCAGTAGTGGCCGTTGCGGAAGGTCTCTGAGGAGGTTGTTCAACTCATCCAGCGAGAGTTGACGATAGGTGCCGGTCTCGGGTTTTGGCTCTTCGCTCTCGACCTGAAGTGAGACCGCACCGGCGCAATCGCCGCCGATTCGCGCCAAGAGTCCATAGTCGTTATTAAGAGAAAGACCTAGATTCCGGGCGATCACAGCACGGATTTTTTCTTCAGGAAGAAGGTTGGCGAAGAAAGGGTGGGATTCATCGTCAAGATAAGGAGCGGTGCGTAACGGCAACGACAGGGACAAGGGAATACTTGATTGTTCCAGCCACACCTTGTCGTACTGAAAGCAGAAATGTTTCTTCGCATCGAGCCAGAGGCGTCCGACGACCTGTTCATCGATGCTGACGCGCAGACCGCCCATCATGATTCATCTCCCGGCGCTGCCCAGGTCCGGATGCTCGCCCCCAACTCGATACCAAGACCTCTAAGCACCTGCAGCACCTTGTTCAACTGCACCGTTGCCTTGCCATTTTCCAAAGCAGACAGAAAAGCATAGCTTACACCACAAACCGCAGCCGCCTCTGCCAAGGTGAGACCATCGTCTTTACGCTTCTGCCTGATGATCTGTCCGATATCTTCCGGATTAATAATTTTCATTTTTTTCCTCAAAATTATCTACGTTCGCATATTTATAGCAGACGAACTGCGAAATTGACAGAACAATATATGCGATCGTAGATATTGGCTCCAGTTTTCCAGCGATGCACTAAATTATCTACGAACACAGATGGAAAATGGGTGTGAGGGAATGAAGCGAGAGGAGCCGGCCCGCACCATTGCCGACCTCGCCGGCGTAACCCGGATTGAGCGGCAGCACTTGGCCGAAGCCATTCAGTATCGAGGGTTGGATCGGAAAACGTCCTGAGGCATTGAATTGATCGAGAATCGCATAAACCAGGGGTTATCGAACGCCCTGCTGACCCCTTTTTTAATAACGGACTCTGATGGAAAGGCGCTTGCCAAAAGATAAACGGGAAAGCCTGGGAGGCTGTCGGGCTATCCATGAACCAGCTCTAGCGTGGCCACGTCGATACTGGAGAGCGATTTAATGTCAAGGATTGTGTTGATCCCTCTACCATTGTTTTTGTCATGAGTTCCTCCTTGCCAGCACCCGTAGCGTAACAGCAGCGATTGTTGTCAGTGCAGCTGCCATTACAAAGGCGCTACTCATTCCCAGCCATTGCCAGACTGCGCCGAACAGTACGGCACCGGGCAGGGCCATGAGGCCGCTCAACAGATGATAGAGGCCGAATACCGTGCCCTTCTGCCCAGCAGGTGCAAAGTCACCCAGCAGGGCCCGTTCCGCTCCTTCGGTAGATGCCAGTGCCGCCGCATAACCCAGAAACAGCACCCAGACGATCATGCCACCATCCGGTAACCAGGCAAAGGCGATGAGCAACAGGACACGGGCGGTCCAGCCGATGGAAACGATCCGCAATCGGCCAAAGCGGTCCGACAGGGCTCCGGCCGGCCCCGAGATCAGGGCCTTCACACCGCTGGCACCGGCCCACAACAGCGGTACCCAGGACAGGGTGATACCGCCCTGATGGGCCCACAGAACCAGAAAGGCCTCCGGTGTCGTGGCCAGCGCCAGACCGCCCGAGGACAGCACCAGCCCCTTGACCCGGGCATCGAGACCCCTCCAGTACAGCCGTGCGGGAGGATGTTCCGGCTTGACGTTGGGGGGCATCTTGAGACCGAATATCAGCAGTAAAATGAGCGCGGTCCCCGGAATGACCGAAGCCATGAAGACATGTTCCATGGTCATCCCCCACTGCAGCAGACCAAAGGCCAGCAACGGCCCGAACATCGCTCCGGCATGGTCCATACTGCGATGGAAGCCGAAGGCGCGCCCGCGCACCTGTTCGTCAGTGCTGGATGCAATCAGCGCATCCCGCGGCGCAGTGCGAATCCCCTTACCCCCCCGGTCCAGAAAACGCAGCATCAGCACCCACCCCCAACTCAGGGCGAAGCCGATCAATGGCCGGGCCGTATTGGAAACCGTATAGCCGCCCACCACCAGTTTTTTGGAATCCCAGCCACGATCCGCCAGCCAGCCGGAAACCAGTTTGAGGATACTGGCGGTGGCCTCGGCTACGCCCTCTACCAGACCCACGATCACTGGTCCCGCACCCAGGGTCGCGGTCAGGAACAGGGGCAGTAGCGGTGTGATCATCTCGCTGGCGGTGTCGTTCAGGAATGACACCAGGCCGAGAATGATGACGGTACGCGGTAAAAAGTTGAACATGGGATCAGTGTTCCCCGGCAGTGCTACTGAGAGGGGGGTCCGGTGGTTCGACCATCGGTGGCTCTGGGTTGGGCACCGTCTCCGCCGCCCTCGCCGGTGTAACCCGGATTGAGCGGCCGCACCTGGCCGAAGCCAATCAGTATCGAGGGGTGGATCGGAAAACGTACGGAAATATGAACCGATCAGACGGTTTCGCAGTAGGCTCTTGTATTGTCAGACAGCCTCCTAGTTCCCTTCCAGATCCAAACGGAAAAAGTCCCTGGCCTTAAGCTGTTTGTCATTGCTCAGGCGGGTTGGTGCGGTGCCTGAGGCGAACACTTCGTAGTAAGCCTGCTCATTGTCCTCCGCCAGAAGCAGACCGTTTTTTGTGTCGATCGGGTGGAATTCAATGCTGTCCGGGACCTGGAAGTTTTGCACCGGGTACTGCTTGATCGCCTCTTTCATGAACGCAACCCAGGCCGGTGCCGCAGCCCGCGAGCCGGTTTCACTTTTCCCCAGGGGGCGCTCCTGATCATAGCCGACCCAGGAGACCGTCGCCAGTTGCGGAATGTAACCGATGTACCAGGCGTCCTTCAGGTCATTGGTGGTGCCGGTTTTTCCGGCGGAAGGACGCCCCAGGGCCTTGGCACGCCAGCCGGTTCCCTCCTGCACGACGCTTTCCATAATGTTGGTAATCAGGTAGGCCGTTTCCGGTGAAATCACGCGCCGTGGCGGTTTGCGGATCAGCCGCTGATCTGCCGCCATCCCTTGGGCGAAATCGGCCGGATCGATCGATTCGAGAATGCGTCCATGGCGGTCGCGGATCCGGGTGATATAGGTCGGTGGCACCAGAATACCGCTGTTGGCGAAAACCGTGTAGGCGGTGAGCATTTCCAGCGGGGTCATCGCGGTTGAACCGAGCCCCAGGGTCAGGTCGCGCTGCAGCGGCGTTTCGATCCCGAGCTTTTGCGCGTAGTTGGCCGCATAGTTGAGGCCGATATCCTCGAGGATTTTGATCGTGACCACGTTGCGTGAATGGGCCAATGCCTGGCGGAAGCTGGTCGGGCCGTAAAACTTTTCTTCGTAGTTGCGCGGCTTCCACTCTTCCAGTGCGCCGGTTTCGGCCTTTATATTTTCGTAGATCAGCGGGGTGTCGAGGATCACGCTGGCCGGGGTGTAGCCTTTATCGAGAGCGGCGGCATAGATGATCGGTTTAATCGCCGAACCGGGCAGACGTTTGGCCTGGATGGCTCGGTTGAACTGGCTTTCGCGGAAGTCATAACCGCCGACCATGGCTTTGATCTGACCGGTGAATGGGTCGATAGCGATCAAAGCTCCCTGTGCCAGCGGTTTCTGTTCCAGTTGCAGTTGCAGCGGTTCTGTCAGACTGTCAACAACCCGGACATCGATCAGCGCACCGAGCGGCAGACAGGTCTCTTTCTCATCTCCCTTGTTGCCGGTGGGCTCGGCCTCCGGCTCGACGACCCGGATCGGCGCTGCCCACTTGCTGGCCTGGATAGAAATCACCCCGGTTCGGTCGCCGATGCGGCAAAGGATCGCGTCATCCTTCTGGCCGATGATCAGTGCCTGGGAAAACCCGCCGGCGGCCAGTGGCTCGTCAGTCAGGGCCGCCTGCTGTTTGAGCAGGAATTCTTCCTGTGCCGCGGCATCAAGCACCTGCTCTACCGGTCGGAAGCCCTGGCGCTTGTCGTGATTACGCAGGTTATTTTTAACGGCTTCGCGGGCGACTTTTTGCATGGCCAGGTTGATACTGGTTTCGATCTGCAAGCCTCCGGTGTAAAGCAGCTCTTTACCGAAGCGTTGCTCAAGATAGCGGCGGACCTGTTCGTTGAAATAGGCCGTGACGTCGAGCAGGTTGTTGAGGCGGGGCTTGATGGCGACCTCTTCCTCATCCGCCTGCATCGCCTCTTCCGGAGTAATAAAGCCTTCTTCGA
>WTCI01000074.1 GCA_013138655.1 Desulfuromonadaceae bacterium
ATGTTCACAACTTAGCAATCGAGTAACGAAGGATGGAGCAAGCACAGTCACTTTAAAACCTAGCAAATAAGGAGAAACACTGAATGAGTAATGAATTGATGATCCCTGAAGGCGCCGAAATCCCGGAATATATCCTTAACCCAGAGCTTGCGAAACAAGCCAATGAAGACGCTGCAGCGGGTATTTCAACTGGGTACGCTGCGCGGATCAAACTTAACGGTAAAGCTTTTGTACTTGTTGATGGCAACGGTAATGAAACACCAGTACTCCCCGGAGATATGGTTCTCGCTCCTGACGGCCAGAACTATATGCCGATAATCGTTCTGAGGGCGAAAAAGGAAATCCAGAAAGCATTCTATCTGGAAGCATACAACCCCGGAGAAGAAGGAAAAGCCCCTGACTGTTTCAGTAACGATGGAGTAAGCCCCGACCAAACTGCACCTGCGAAGCAGTGTGATTCTTGCGCCGCTTGCCCAATGAATGCCTTCGGTTCCGGCAAAGACCAAAGTGGCAACGCCACGAAAGGAAAAGCGTGCTCAGACAGCAAGATTCTCGCCGTATTTGTCCCGAAAATTGGTGTTCATAAACTTAAACTCCCTCCTGCATCCTTGCAGAATTGGGGGTTATTTGTAAAGCAGCTAACAGCGCGTGGTATTCCTGTAGGTAATATTAAAACTCTCGTTGGGTTCGACACGACTGCACCACACCCCGTAGTTACTTTCCAGTTCGGCGGGTTTGTACAAGAAGGGCTTCTTCCTAAGCTTGCAGACATGGCCCAAAGCCCCGAAGCTGAAGAAATCGCAACTGACAGGATTACAGGACAGGCCAAGCTTCCGGCTCCAGCTGCTGCGCAGACTCAATCTGCTATTCCTACTGCACAGGCTCAAGAGCTCCCCGATGACTTAGGTTTAGGAGAAGTCACAAGCGCTACGCCTGAGGCGACCCCAGTGGAAGAGCCAAAAGAAGAGCCCGCTCCGCCGACTGACGAGGAACTTGCAACAATTTGCAGTTTGGAGGAACCCATCCTTTCTGCTGCCGAGGAACTTGGGCTCTAAGAACTAGTAAGGGAGCCCCTTTCGGGGGGCTCCCAGAAAGATCGACAATTATGGATCATTACCAAAAGGATTACTTTTTACGCAGGGTAGAGGCTATTAAAAGAGAACTCCACGACAGGGCCTTTTCAGAATATCCTGTAGATCTTACAGAAGCTGGTCGTTACTGTTGGTTTGATATTCCGTTTGACGGAGATCTAGCACTCAGAAATCACGAGGCGCACAAAATATGGCGGGCTGGTTTTCTAGAGGCCGTGGCGCTGGCAAAAGATGTAGCTGTTTTAGGATTTGAAGACGCCCCGATAAAAACGCTGGAACTGCTTGAAAGTATGAGTTTTGCAGGAGAACTGCCATGACCAACCAAAAAAAAGTAGACTTTATTTTCAGTACATTGAAACGCGCTGAGATTTATATATCGTATTTCTCTAAGTTGTCAAAGACCTCCAGGACTTCACTACATGCTTGGAAGAAAGGAGGAAATGTCTCTGATATGCTGCGCTTGAATCTTGCCTACAATATCGCTATACGAATCAATGTGGCAACGAGGGAAGGAAGACTGCCACTTAGTAGGGAAGGGCTGAAGAAAGACGAAAGACTGGCTGCGCTTAAGAGGATTATCTCCAGTGCTTGAACTAATAAGTCTGGCAGCCATACTAACGTTACTGGCTAAAATCCTTAGAAGCAAGCCATAGAAGTGCGTCAATTTCTTGACTCTTGACACGGCCATGTCAGTTCTGAAACACTAAGAGTCCTTTCTTCTCCGACCGAAGGCGATTGCATGAGCTTCCTAACCAAGATTCTACCAACTGAAGGACTCTACTGCGTAGCGATGGCATACCCGAAAGGGGGATTTAAGCACTACTTTTTTAAGACTGTTGAACAGGCGCAAGCGCAAATTGACCTGCTTGATACACAAGGCCGAACGGTTTTCTTGGCACAAGCTACATTTAAGACTTCCGATTCTCGAAAGCAAGAGAACACTGCGTTCCTCAGAAACTTCTTTTTTGACATCGACTGCGGGCCGGGCAAGGACTACCCAGACAAAAAAGAGGCTGTCCAAGCGCTTAAAGCATTTATCTCTGAAACTGGCTTACCATTCCCGGCAGTAGTTTCTTCAGGTAATGGCCTGTACGCGCATTGGCCCTTAGAAGAGAATGTCGTTTCTACATCATGGAAGACGATAGCTAGGATACTCAAAGATACAGCCGTAGCCTACGGGTTTAAGACCGATCCTATGCGAACTGCTGACTCTGCTTCAGTACTTAGGCCCATCGGTGCTACGCATAGAAAAGACCCGCAGAACTTGAAGACTGTTATGCTCTTGAAAGATGCAGAGCCCATAAGATTTATGGATTTCGTGCAAGCATTGACCAAGGCTGCTAAGAAGAAAAAAGTTAACACTGCCCAAGCGCAAGCACCGAAAGCACAGAAGGATCTAAACTCTGAATTCACTGATGGACTGGTTACCAGCTTGCCGTCCAGCATCGAGAGAGTCGCAGATAAGTGCTTACAGTTCGGAGAATTTAGAAAGACCAAATGGCAAGCTGGTGAACCCCACTGGTACACCTCCTTAGGCGTAATGGTGTTCTGTGAAGATGGTCCTGAGCGTATTCAAGAATGGTCATCTGGTAATCCAAAATATAATTATGCAGAAACCGAAGCAAAGGCTAAACAGTACCTCAACTCTGGCGTTGGCCCATCAACATGCGCCCAGTTCGGAATAGTAAACCCAGAAGGATGTATCGGATGCCCTCATAATGGCA
>WTCI01000287.1 GCA_013138655.1 Desulfuromonadaceae bacterium
GCCCGGCACGCACAGCCGGCCCCTTTTTTGTGTTTAATCGCCGGAAATGAATGCCGGTAGCATCAATGTTCAACCCCATCTCACCGCCCAGCGCATCTATTTCTGACACCAGGTGCCCCTTAGCCAAGCCACCAATAGAAGGATTGCAAGACATTTGTGCAACAGCGTCCAGGTTTATGGTCAGCAACAGCGTTAAGCAGCCCATCCGTGCCGCCGCCAAAGCAGCCTCACATCCAGCATGCCCAGCCCCGACCACAATCACATCATATTTTTTTCCATAACTGGACATTTGACCAAACCCCGTCAACATGTTTCACGTGAAACAATTATTTACCGATACAAAATTTCGAAAAGATGCCTTCAAGCACAGAGTCGGGCGTCGTTTCACCGGAAATTTGCCCAAGATGATACAGGGCTTCACGCAGGTCAAAAACCACACACTCTAGCGGCTTGTCGCCTCTGATCGCCGAAAGAAAAGTTTCCAAATTCTTTCGTGACGAAACCAACGCATCATAATGGCGCTGCTCTGTTATCATTACAGACTCAGAATTGACTGCATACTCTCCGAGTAAAAAATCTGCAATAGCTGATTTGAGATGTTCCAATCCCTGTCCAGTTTTTACCGAGATGGCATAATTCCGCCATGAACAGAAAGAGGTATCCGCAACCTGGTCCAAATCCAGCTTAGTCGTCACCAAAAAAGCAGGGGCGTCAACACAGGCCGCGTAGGCAAAAAGATCTTCTTCCTCAACAGGTTGAGAACCATCGACCAAAAACAACACCAAATCTACCAGAGAAATTTTACGCTTCGCCCGACGGACACCCTCCACCTCAATGGGATCCTCTGACTGGCGCAAACCAGCCGTATCAACCAAACATACCGGAACTCCAGCGATAGTGGCGCCCTCTTCCAGCAGATCTCTGGTCGTACCTGGAATGCTCGTCACGATCGCACGATCTTCGCCCAGCAAGGAATTGAGTAGAGAGCTCTTACCGACATTGGGACGGCCAACCAAAAGGATAGAAGCCCCCTCAAGAAGAACTCGACCGGTATTATAAGTTTTTGTGATGTCGTTTATTTTTCCGATATACGTTGAAATCTGATCGGTAATATTCAGCAGATCCTCTTCGGGCAGATCTTCCTCCGGGAAATCAATCCAAGCCTCTAATAATACTTGGGTTTTTCTTAAACCGTCGGTTATTGAAAAAATATTTTTGCTCAGCAAACCCTCAACGTGAGAGAGGGCCAACCGACGTGATGACTCAGACTTTGAATGAATAAGATGTGCGACCGCCTCAGCCTGACTTAAATCAAGCCGTCCATTGACATAAGCACGATAAGTAAACTCACCGGCTTGGGCCAAACGCAGGCCGTAATTTAAATATAAATTGAGGATAGACTTAACGACTTGCTGACTTCCATGACAATGAATTTCAACCACCGGATCACGGGTATAGGTGCGTGGCGGTGCCATGTAAACGGCCATCACTTCGTCAACATGATGGCCTGATTGGTCAGTGATAATTCCATGATAAAGCTGATGGGTTTTATAATCGGCCCTATGATCAGTCGGTTTAAAAAAAGTTTTCAGTGCATCAAGCGACTGTGGGCCGGAAATCCGTACTACGGCAATACCACCTTCACCAACAGCTGTTGCCGAAGCTATTATCGTATCGCATAAATTCACTGAATCACCGCTAAAAAATCAATCCGGCTGACGGCGAATAAGGTACTGTTGAAGAATCGTCAGTAAGTTGTTGATCAACCAGTAAACGACCAAACCGGCAGGAAAATTAAGAAAAAGAAAGGTAAAAACAACCGGCATCATTAACATGACTTTAGCCTGGGTCGGGTCCATATTCGTTGGGGTCATTTTCTGTTGAATGAACATGGTTGCCCCCATAATAACCGGCGTAATATAATATGGATCCTTTATAGAGAGATCGGTGATCCAGAGCATAAAGGGTGCGTGGCGCAATTCTATCGCCCCGAGTAAAACTTGATAAAGTGCAAAGAAAACAGGTATCTGGATAAGCATCGGCAAACAACCGCCCATCGGATTCACCTTGTTTTCTTTATAGAAAGTCATCATTTCCTGATTAAGCTTCTGCTTATCCTTCCCGTGTTTTTCACGAAGTTTCTGCATCTCAGGCTGGAGTTTTTGCATCCCCTTCATTGATTTATAACTTTTCTGGGTCAGGGGCCAGAAAATAAGTTTAATACAAATAGTCAAAAGAATTATTGCAAAACCGTAGTTACCAATATAACCATAAAAGAATATCAAGGTATGCATCAATGGCTTAGCAAGGATACTAAAAAATCCGTAATCTTTTGCCTGTTCAAATTGATAACCTACAGACTGTAAAAGATCATAATCTATTGGCCCCAAAAAGGAGACATACTTAAATATTGTCTTTTGACCCGGATATAAACTGATAAAAGGTGATATGAATTTATTTTGTACAACACCATCATCATATTCTATCTGAATTTTCTTTGCAGAGGATTGAGGATTCACAATAGTCAAAAAATATTTAGACACATAACCAGACCAAATAATTCCATCACCATAAATTTTCGCAGATTTTTCTAAATCATCAATATCGTCTTCTATAAGATCTTCACCATCAAAAGATAAAGGACCGATAAAGGTGTACATATTTTCTAAACCTTTATCATCTTCTCCCGGTAAAACAGTGACAAGTGAAAGATTAAAAAGACCCTTTATTGAATTTTCACCATCATTAATAAGTTCTACATCAATATCGATTTGATAAGAATTATTATAGAAAGTATAATTTTTTATAAATGTTAAACCAGAAGCTGTTACTGCTTGAAAGCTGACGGTTTTTCTATCTGAGTTAACAAAAACAATATCACTGACATCACCAACTAAATTAAAAGGTAAATCTTCAGGAATAAAAAGTCCTTCACTGCCACTCGTTTTAAAAATAGCGGCTTTTTCTACAGAAAAATCAATTAGTTGGTAAGGTTTGGCATCATCAGTATTATCCTCTTTATATTTTTTCAGAGCAACAGAGCGAACCGTCGCGCCTTTTGTCGATAATTTGATATCGTAAAAATCAGAAGAAACCGTAATTAACTTTTCTTCAAAATTATCATAAACAGCTGATTTAAACTCCTGATCAACGACAGAAGAATATCTTGCTTCAGAAACTACGGCAAAAGAGGATTCTTGTGGCTTTTCAGCAACAGCTTCCACCGTAACATTTTGTTCTGCAGGTGGGGGTTGCGATGGGAAAAACAGGCTATAACCTGACCAGAGAAGTATGATTAGGGCAACAGCTATAATGGTCCGGTTGTTATCCATTTTATTTATCCTGATTATCTAAGGCAGGGACAGGATCAAAACCGCCCTGGTGAAAAGGGTGACACTTAAGCAACCTCATAGCCGATAAAAATAAACCCTTTAACAAACCATGTGTCATGAGAGATTCACGTGCATAAGCGGAACAAGAAGGATAAAAACGACAAGAACGGGGCAAGAGAGGTGAAACACAGATACGATATATATCTATCAAAAGAATAAAAGGTTTCTCAAACATTTAAAACACCACCATCAACTAAAGCAATTTCAAGTTCTGTACAAATTTGCTTTGAAGAGAGAGCGGCTGCGCCTTTTTTAGCAATTAATGATAAATCGACCGGGGCAGCAAACCTATGATGATTTTGACGAAAATATTCACGCAAGAAACGTTTAACACGATTGCGATCTACAGCATTACCTACCTTACGGCTGACTGTTAAACCTAATCGGGACCGCTTATCTGCATTTAACTTCAACAAAAGAATAAAATGGGATGTATGTAGTTTACACCCCATTTTCCAGATACGCTGATATTCCCAAGTTTTCCTGAGTCGATAGGTCTTGGGAAAACAATGATCCACCAAAATTATTTCTGCGGTATGGATACCGACAGGGATTTACGGCCACGACCACGACGACGATTAATCACCTGGCGACCATTTTTTGTCTGCATTCTTTTACGAAAACCATGAGTCCTTTTACGCTTGATACGACTCGGCTGATAGGTACGCTTAGACATATTTAATTTCTCCAATCTATGTACTGATAAAGAAGTCCATAAAACATAACTCACCGGCTAAGTCAATCAAAATACCGGATAAAAATATATTGGCAGTTATCTAAAAGAAAGCGTTATAATGCTTTGGTTATACTGCTATGCAAAATCAGATGCTAAACACCCAATTTTGAGCGCCGAACCCCAGATCCCTGGTTACTTGCTTTAATTTGGTCTGTCTGCTAAATTCGAAAGTCAGAAAACCCTTTATAAATAGGGCATTTTGTTAAATATTTGACTTATAAACAACTGTTTATAATTTGTGGATTAAATATTGATTATGCACAATATCTGGCAAGAAACTCTTGATAAACTCGAAAAAGAAGTGAGTCCGCAGAATTTTACGACCTGGATCAAACCGTTACATTTTGTTGAGATAAATAATGATCAGGTGACTCTAGAAGTCCCTAATCGATTTATCAAAGACTGGTTGCGCGATAATTATCTGAAAAGCATTGAAAATATCATGTCCGAAATCGGCACTGTTAATTATCGGATAAATATCCACATCAATGCAAAAGCGACTACAACTAACCTTGAAAAAAAGGAAACTGAAAACAAAAAAAAGCCCAAAACAATCATTCAAGAAAGGGTTGAAACCTTCGATCCGCTCAGTAATATAAATACCAAATACACATTCGACAGTTTTGTATCCGGACCTTCAAATCAATTTGCCCATGCTGCAGCCATGGCCGTTGCCAACAATCCGGCAACGACATATAACCCTTTATTTATTTATGGTGGAGTCGGCCTGGGTAAGACCCACATTGTTCACGCTATTGGCAATGAAATTTTAAGTAAAAACAAAGGAATGAAAATTCGCTATTATTCCTCTGAAAAATTTACCAACGAACTTATCAATTCTTTGAGACACGCAAAAATGGATGAGTTCCGTAACAAGTTTCGTTCAATCGATGTGCTGTTAATTGACGATATTCAATTTATTGCCGGTAAAAAAAGTACCCAGGAAGAATTTTTCCACACATTTAATGCACTTTATGAGTCACATAAACAGATTGTTGTAACCTCTGACAAATTTCCCAAAGAAATCCCAGCTCTTGAGGAAAGATTGCGATCCCGCTTTGAGTGGGGACTAATCGCTGACATACAGGCACCTGATGTGGAAACCAAGCAGGCCATACTGAAAATGAAGGCAGACCAGAATAATATTATCCTTCCGGAAGATGTCTCCTTTTTCCTGGCCAGTTCGGTCACCAGCAACGTACGTGAACTTGAAGGTTACCTGATCAGAATTGGTGCTTATGCCAGTTTAACCTCAATACCAATCAGCCTCGATATGGCGAAAAATATTCTTAAAAATATTATTGTTGAACAGAGTAGAGAAATCACCATAGAAAACATACAAAAGATTGTAGCTAACCATTATCAAATTAAAACATCCGATTTAAAATCACCAAAACGTTTAAAAACTCTCGTATTACCAAGACAAATAGCAATGTTCATCGGACGTAAGCTGACCTCAGCATCCTATCCGGAAATCGGTGCTAAATTCGGTGGCAAAGATCATTCAACAGTCATCCATGCTATCAAAAAAATAGAAAAAAATATGGAAGAAGACCTGCAACTCAGATCAACAATCGAGAAATTGATCGACAATATTAAACCATAATTTGTTGACAAAAATGGTGATAACTGGCGTTTAACCAACCAACCAGCCACTTATCCACAAAATGTCCACTTAACTAACATTTAATCAACACCCTTAAAAAAATATTTTTTTACCATTTTTCCTTAACTTAACAGCCTGTCAACAAATTCACAGGCACTATATATATGCTACTGAAAATCATATAAATAACTATTATTAGTTGTCTGTGAATGGAGGATTTGATGCAGTTTCATATTAATAAAGATGTATTTCTTAAAGGTTTAACAAAAATACAAGGAATCATTGAAAAAAAACACACGATACCAATTTTAGCTAATGTTCTCATAGAAGCAATAAAAGATGAAATTATTATTACTGCTACAGATTTAGAAGTAGGTATTAAATCAAGATACCCTGCAGATATTATAAATGAAGGAAAAGTTACTGTCTCAGCTAAGAAACTTTTTGAAATAATTAAAGAATTACCAAATAAAAATATTCAATTTACTTCCAAAAATAATTTCTGGGTTGAAATAATATGTAATAAATCAATCTTTAATCTAGTTGGATTATCACCAGAAGAATTTCCAAAATTTCCGGAAATCGAAGATAATTTAAATCAAATTGAAACTTGTATTATTAATGAAATGATTGATAAAACAATTTTTTCAGTATCAAATGATGAAACAAAATTTAATTTAACTGGAATATTTGTAAAATCAGAAGTTGAAGAAGGAAAAAATAATATTGTATTTATTTCAACAGATGGCCATAGATTATCAATGATAAAAAGAAATACAGATACCTTATTAGATGAAAAATTAAAAGATGGATTTATTTTACCAAAAAAAGGTCTTGGAGAAATAAGAAAACTTATTGAAAACTCAGGGGATAAATTAAATATAAGTATATCTGAAAATAATTTTTCTGTTAATACAGAAACAACTACCTTAATTATGAGGATGGTTGATGGAGATTTTCCTGATTATAAGAGGGTTATACCTGAAAAAGGTATAAATACTGCGATCATAAATCGTGAATTGTTCCTCCATTCTCTACGCCGTATTTCAGTTTTATCCAGTGAAAAATCAAAAGGTATCAAAATTAATATTAACAATGATTGTTTAATTTTATCATCTTCTAATCCAGATATAGGAGATGCTAAAGAAGAAATCGATGTTATATATAATGGCGCTGAAATATCGATGGGTTTTAATGCTAAATATATTATTGATATACTTCAAGCTATAGAAAAAGAAAATATTATTTTCTATTTCAAGGATAATATATCACCTGGACTTATTCAGCCTGAAAACGATGATAATTACTTAACTGTAGTTATGCCTATGAGACTTTAAATTTTTACATGTATATTGAAAATATCAGTATAAAAAATTTTCGAAATATTTCTGATATAAATATCAACCCCTGTAAAAAAATTAATTTAATTATAGGTAATAATGCCCAAGGAAAAACTAATTTTATAGAAGCAATTTACTTTACTTCTTTATTGAAAAGCTTTCGAACTCAAAAGATTAGTGAGTTGATACGGGAAGATGAAGATTCATCATATCTAAAATTTGAAGTTATAAATAATAAGGTTAATTTAAATATAGAAGTTTATTTTAATAGTCATTGTAAAAAATTAAAAATAAATAAAAAGAAAGCGGAAAAATATTATTTTAAATATTTAAATACGGTTATTTTTTTTCCAGAAGAAGTGAATTATATAAATAATTATCCAATGTTTCGTAGAAACCTATTGGATAGATCTATTTTTTATAATGATTTCGATTATATAAATATTTATAAAAAATATTATAGATGTTTAAAACAAAGAAATACTTATTTAAAAAACAATCATAAGGAAAATGATTGTTGGAAAAATCAACTTATAAAATATGGTTCAGAAATTATACGTAAGAGACTTAATTATATAGATAAAATAAATAATTATTTTATGAGTGATCTTTTTATAAAAACAAATAAGGAAGAATATTTACTTTCTTATTCAAAAAAATATCCGAATTTAAATTCAATAGAGGATCATTTAAGGGAAGAATTTTCCCGAAAAAACAATAGAGAACGTATTCTTGGATATACCCTCGTTGGACCACATAAGGATGATTTACAATTTTATATCAATAATAAACCGGCTGATACTTTTGCCTCACAGGGCCAAAAAAGGTCCTTAATTATATCATTCAAGACCGCCCAGATTCTTGACTATAAAAATATTCAAGGTCATTATCCGGTGTTGATTTTGGACGACATGACCAGTGAACTGGATCGCAATCGAAAGAATATCCTTCTTGAAAATCTACTGAATAATTCTGGCCAGGTATTTATCACTTCAACAGATTCTAAAGAAATCAACTGTTCTGAGCAAACTAAAGTGTTCAGAATCAATAATGGTGAAATCAGTTCACCTGATTGTTAGTAAGAGGAGCAGTATGGCGGAAGAAAAGAGTTACGGTGCGGAGAGTATACAGGTTCTTGAAGGACTTGAAGCTGTTCGTAAACGCCCGGCGATGTATATAGGTTCAACCTCGACCCAAGGGCTGCATCATCTGGTTTATGAAGTTGTTGATAATTCTATAGATGAGGCCTTAGCTGGTTATTGTGACGATATCACTATTTCCATCCATGAAGACAATTCAGTGACAGTGCAGGATAATGGACGTGGAATCCCTGTTGATATGCACGATAAACAGAATAAATCAGCAGCTGAAGTTGTCATGACGGTACTACACGCTGGTGGTAAATTTGATGATCAGGGTGAGGGTGCCTATAAGGTATCCGGCGGTTTGCACGGTGTCGGGGTTTCTGTCGTTAACGCTCTTTCTATTAAACTCGATCTGGAAATCAGACGTGACGGAAAAATTCATCGGCAAAGTTATGTCCGAGGCGTCCCGATCGAACCTTTAGCAGTTGCTGGCGAAACTATCAAACGAGGTACCAAAATTACATTTTGGCCCGATCCGGAGGTTTTTGACACAATAGAATTTTCATTTGAAACCCTTTCTCAACGTTTACGAGAATTGGCTTTTCTAAATGCCGGTGTCAAAATTCTGATCAGAGATGATCGAACGGAAAAGGAACATGAATTTATTTATGAAGGGGGAATTCGATCCTTTGTCGAGTACCTGAACAGGGCGAAAAGTGCTCTGCACAGTACACCCATCTATTTTCACGGCGAAAAAGAAGGGGTCGATATTGAGATCGCCATCCAGTACAACGACGGCTACGACGAAAAGATTTTTTCCTTTGCCAACAACATCAACACCCAAGAAGGTGGTACCCATCTCAGTGGCTTTCGAGCAGCACTGACTCGAACCATGAACGCTTATGCCGGTGCCAGTAACTTATTTAAAAACGTTAAGGTTACCATCGCCGGTGATGATCTGCGAGAAGGGATCGCTGCGGTTATTTCGGTCAAATTGTCAGCTCCGCAGTTCGAGGGGCAGACGAAGACCAAACTTGGTAACTCGGAAATTAAGGGTTATGTTGAAACGCTGATGAATGAACAATTGGCGACATTTCTTGAGGAAAATCCAAAAATTGCCAAACGTATCCTGGAAAAAGGTATTGACGCCGCGCGTGCCCGTGAAGCGGCCCGCAAGGCCCGTGACCTGACCCGCCGCAAAGGAGCCCTTGAAGGTCTGTCATTGCCGGGAAAATTGGCTGATTGCCAGGAAAAAGACCCGGCTCTCTGTGAAATCTATTTGGTCGAGGGTGATTCTGCCGGCGGGAGTGCCAAGCAGGGACGGGATCGCCGTTATCAGGCGATTTTGCCACTCAAAGGGAAAATCCTTAATGTTGAAAAGGCACGTTTTGATAAATTATTGACATCAAACGAAATCCGCACCCTGATTACGGCCATGGGTACCGGAATAGGTAAAGATGATTTTGATATCGCCAAGCTGCGTTACCACCGCATCATTATTATGACTGATGCCGACGTTGATGGCTCGCACATCCGTACCCTGCTGCTGACCTTCTTCTTTCGCCAGATGCCGGAGATCGTCGAGCGTGGGCATCTCTACATTGCCCAGCCACCGCTCTACAAGGTGAAGCGGGGTAAAAAAGAAATTTACCTGAAGGATGACGAGGTATTACTCGAATACCTGCTTGATGTCGGCACCGACGGGGTTATTCTGGACATGGACGCAGGCAAAAAAGTCCTGCGCGGCAAGCAGATTATCCCGACCTTGCGCAACATCCTTGATTTCAACCAGCGCTTTGACAAGATTGTCAACCGTGGTGTGCCTGGTGATATCCTGCGCATGTTCCTGCGTGGTAAGATCCGAAACGGTTTTTCTGATAAGGCTGATCTGCAACCGCTTGCCGAAAGGTTGCGTGAAATTGAACCGAACGCCAAGTTTGCTGTCCTTGAAGATCCTGACCGGATTCTGGTCAGTTTTGGCAATCTGCATGCCCGGATCGACCGGCATACGGTGGAAACCCTCTCTTCGCATGAGTACAAACTGTTATTGCAAGCCTACAAACTGGTTGAGGATATCTGTCAGAACGGTCCAGCAGTTCTTTCCACTGAAGGAAAGTCAGACCTTCTTATCGAAGATCGCAAGGAATTATTGGAAACTTTCTTCAGTAGAGCAAAAAAAGGCCAGTATATTCAGCGTTATAAGGGACTCGGCGAAATGAACCCGGGACAGCTCTGGGAAACCACCATGGATGCCGAAAAAAGGGTTCTGTTGCAGGTAACTATCGAAGATGCGGTTCGGGCCGATGAGATATTCACCGTGCTGATGGGCGACCAGGTTGAACCGCGCCGTGAGTTTATCGAGCGAAACGCGTTAAACGTTGCAAATCTCGATGTTTAACTTCTTGCTCTTGAATTTACACCCCGCTTCCTGAGAAGGGAAGTTTTGGAGGAGATAGATGCTGACAGAACAGAATAAAGTCACCGTTAATATAGAAGACGAAATGCGTAAGTCGTACATGGACTACGCCATGAGCGTTATCGTCGGCCGAGCTTTGCCTGATGTTCGCGATGGACTCAAACCGGTCCATAGACGAATTCTTTTTGCCATGCACGATCTCGGTAACGACTACAACAAGCCGTACAAAAAATCGGCCCGCGTGGTCGGCGATGTCATCGGTAAGTACCACCCGCATGGTGACACTGCAGTTTACGATACCATTGTCAGGATGGCGCAGGATTTCTCCATGCGCCATCCCCTGGTCGATGGCCAGGGGAACTTCGGCTCGGTTGACGGCGATTCAGCGGCCGCCATGCGTTACACTGAAATCCGTATGGACAAGCTCTCCCATGAGTTGCTGGCCGACATCGATAAAGAGACCGTCGACTTTGGCCCCAACTACGATGATTCATTGGAAGAACCGCTGGTTCTCCCTGGTAAATTCCCTAACCTGCTGGTCAACGGTTCTGAAGGGATTGCGGTCGGTATGGCGACCAAGATCCCGCCACACAACCTCGGTGAGGTGATCGATGGACTGATCGCACTGATCGACGATCCACGCTTGAGTCCCGAAGAGTTGATTGAGAAGGTTCCCGGCCCCGATTTTCCGACCGCCGGTTTCATCAATGGCAGGGAAGGAATTCTTGAGGCCTATACAACGGGTCGCGGCATTATCCAGATGCGTGCTCGTGCCCTGGTTGAGGTTGACCGGCGTAGCGGTCGTGAGACGATCATTGTCAATGAGATCCCCTACCAGGTTAATAAGGCAAGACTGATTGAAAAGATTGCCGAACTGGTCAAGACCAAAAAAATTGAAGGGATCGCCGACCTGCGCGATGAATCGGACCGCGACGGCATGCGCATTGTCATCGAGCTGAAAAGGGATATGGTCCCCGGGGTGATCTTGAACCAGCTCTATAAGATGACCGCAATGCAATCTTCTTTCGGGATCATCATGCTGGCAATTGTTTCCGGTCAGCCCAAAATTCTTACCTTGCGTGAGGTGCTGGATTCCTTTATCGATCACCGTCGCGAGATCGTGACCCGTCGTTGTGTTTTTGAGCTGAAAAAGGCTGAGGCCCGCGCCCATATTCTGCAAGGGCTGAAGTTGGCATTGGAAAATCTCGATGAGGTGATCCAGCTTATCAAAACCAGTGCCAACCCGGCTGAGGCAAAAGGGCGGCTGATTGAACGTTTCAGCTTCTCCGATATTCAGGCGCAAGCGATCCTCGATATGCGTCTACACCGCCTGACCGGTCTCGAGCAGGGTAAAATTATCGAAGAGTTGACGCAGATCATGGCGTTGATCACGCGGCTTAAAGAGATTCTTGCCAGTGAAGTGGAAATTCTGAAGATTATCAAGGGGGAGTTGCTTGAACTTAGGGAGAAGTTCGCCAATCCACGCCGAACTGAGATTATCGATCGTACCGCTGATCTGACTCTTGAGGATATGATTGTTGAGGAAGATATGGTGGTGACGGTGACCCACGGCGGCTATATCAAGCGCAATGCCGTTTCTCTCTACCGTGCCCAGCGTCGCGGCGGTAAAGGGAAAACCGGTATCCGGCCGAAGGAAGAGGACTTCGTTGAGAACCTCTTCGTCGCTTCGACCCACTCTTATGTGCTGATCTTTACCACCCTCGGCAAGGTATACTGGCTCAAAGTACACGAGATCCCGCAGGGTGGCCGTGCAACCCGTGGCAAAGCGATCGTTAACCTGCTGTCGCTGGCTCCGGAAGAGAAAGTTACGACGATCCTGCCGGTCAAAGAGTTTGAGGAGGATAAATATATCGTCACCGCCACTGCCAGAGGTATCATCAAAAAGACCGACCTGATGGCTTATTCCAATCCGCGGGTCGGCGGCATCATTGCCCTGACCATCGACGAAGGCGACAGTTTGATCGAAGCCCGCCTGACCGATGGCAAGCGAGACCTGATTCTGGCCAGTCGCAACGGTAAATCGATCCGTTTCCCGGAAAGTGATGTCCGGGCCATGGGGCGTCCGGCCCGTGGTGTCCGCGGCATGAACCTGGAGGGGGATGACGTGGTGATCGGGTTGCAGTCGGTGACCGATAACACAGCATTGGCGTTGGTGACAGTCACCGAAAACGGTTACGGAAAGCGGACCGATATTGCTGAATACCGGGTGCAGAGCCGTGGCGGCAAAGGGGTCATTACGATCAAAACCAGTGAGCGTAACGGTAAAGTGGTTGCCATCAAAATGGTTGATGAAGATTCTGACCTGATGTTCATCACGGACCGTGGTAAACTGCTGCGGACCCGGGTCAGGAACATTCGCACCATCGGACGGAACACTCAGGGAGTGCGAATGATGGTTTTGGAAAATGCTGAGTTGATTGTTTCCGTAGCCAAGCTGGCAGAAAAGGAAGAAGGGGATGAAGCTGCGTCAGTTGAAGAAACAGCTGAAACAGCGGGAACTCCAGGCGAGGAGGCGTAAGCCTCGGCGCTGGCCCTGGTTACTGCTGTTTGTCGCGTTGTTACTCGCGGTTTTTTATCCGCTCTATCGACAATACCAACTCACCGTGCCCCTGCGCTTGTTCAATGAGGGGATGACGCTTGAAAGCCGGGGAGAACTCGAAGCGGCGCAGCAGCGCTATCAACGGCTTTATCACGCTTATCCAGAGTCAGAACAGGCGGTAGAGGCTTTGCTGCGGGTCGGGCGGATTCAGCAGTATGATCGTCGCCTGGAGCAGCAGGCATTACTCAGTTATTTGCAGTTGGAACATGATTTTCCCGAGCATCCGTTGGTTCTGGCGGCACGCGAAGAAGCGGCCGGGATCGTCAAGTATGCGCTCCGTGATTATTCGCGGGCGATCGGTTTTTATCAGCGATTGCTGGAGCATGAGAACGGCAGAAGAGATCAATATCTTTACGAAATTGCCGATTGCTATTTCCGTCTCGACAATTATACCCAGGCGCGGATTGAGCTGGAAACCTTACTGAAGCAATATCCGCAGAGCAGCCTGATTGCGGAGGTCCTTTACCGCAAGGGTGGCCTGTTATTATTGGAAAATCGACTTGATGCCGCCCGACAGGATTGGCTACAGCTGATAGCGCAGTTTCCGGAGAGCAGCTATGGAATGCAGGCACGTTTCAATTTGGCAACCTTGCTGGAAGAGGATGATCTGCTGCAAGACGCCCTTGATGCGTATCAGCAGCTGCAGAATTTCCCCCGGCCGGATTTGCTGAAAGAGAAGATAGAACATCTGAAAAAACGTATTGCAAGTAAACAAAAGGCGATTTGATGCAGTTATTATCGGGAGATAATGCGTTTGCCGTGATCGGAGCGGGCAGTTGGGGGACAACTCTGGCCAATTTGCTCGCTGAAAAAGGTTATCCAGTCACTCTCTGGGTTTACGAGTCCGAGCTTGCCGAGCGGATGCAACAAACCCATCAGAATGACCTCTATCTGCCCGGGATCGAACTGTCTGGAAACCTGACTTTTACCTCAGACCTACAGCAAGCTGTGACCGCTAAGCAGTTGTTGCTTTTTGTGACTCCCTCACAAGTCACCCGCCAGGTTCTCGCACAGGCGGTTCCGGATATTGCCCCGGAGGCCCTGATCGTCTCCGCCTCCAAGGGGATTGAAAACAACAGCCTGCTGTTGCTGTCGCAGGTTTTCGAGGAGCTTTTACCGGAAAACATGCACGGGCAAATCGGTTTTCTCTCCGGCCCCTCGTTTGCCATGGAGGTGTCCCAGGGGATGCCGACAGCGGTGGTAGCCGCAGCACGCGACTGTCAGATCGCGGCTCGGATACAGGAAATTTTCAGCACTGAAAAGTTTCGGGTTTATACCCACAATGACATCATCGGTGTCGAACTTGGTGGGGCGATGAAGAATGTCATCGCCCTGGCGGCCGGGGTCGCTGACGGGCTTGGGTTTGGTTACAATACCCGCGCAGCATTGATTACCCGTGGTTTGGCAGAGATGACCAGGTTGGGCCTCAAATTGGGTGGTTCGGCTGAAACTTTCTCTGGTTTGGCGGGGATGGGTGACCTGGTGCTGACCTGTACCGGTGATCTGTCGCGTAACCGTAGTGTCGGAATTGAGCTTGGCAAGGGGCGCAAGTTGACAGAAATTCTGGCGGGGATGCAGATGGTGGCCGAGGGGGTCAAAACAACCCTTTCCGCCTATCAGTTGGCCGCGAAGCTGGGTGTTGAAGTGCCGATTATTGAACAGATGTATCTCATTCTATATCAGGAAAAAGATCCCCGTCAGGCGGTGACAGACTTGATGCTGCGTGACCTTAAGGCAGAAGGAGCCCGGCCCTGAGAGCCTTACGTCGATGAGCCATAAGGAGCTGTTATGAAACAGATGATCATCCTCGCTGTTTTGCTGTTGTTTTCTTTGCCCAGTGTTCAGGCAGGGCAACGGGTCGAGATGAAAACCAGCCTGGGAACTATCAAGCTTGAGTTGAATGACGAAAAGGCTCCCGTCACGGTGAAAAATTTTCTCAATTATGTTGATCAGAAGTTTTATGACGGAACGATTTTTCACCGGGTCATCGTCAATTTTATGATCCAGGGGGGTGGTTTTGATACAGCTCCGAAACGTAAAAATGGTTTGCCTCCGATTAAAAACGAAGCGGATAATGGTTTGTCGAACGCCAAGGGAACCATAGCCATGGCGCGAACCGGGGTGATCGACAGTGCCACCAGCCAGTTTTTTATCAACCTGAAGGATAACGCCTTTCTCAATCATCACGGCAAAACCGGAAAGACTTACGGCTACGCAGTCTTCGGCAAGGTGGTTGAGGGGCTTGATGTTGTAGAGGCGATCGGCAAGGTGCGTACTTTTGCCAAAAACCAGCTGTTCAGGAATTATCCGGAACAGCTGGTGGTGGTTGAATCGGTTCGCCGGGTGGAGAACTAGTTAGTTTTTATCCGGAGGTTTCGGATGGGTTCCCGTGAGAGAGCAGAAATCCTGAAGAAAAGGGTCAAGCCTTTGCTCTTTCTGCACGGGCTGCCGGTTTTTTTTCTGACTGAGATTACACTTTGGTAGCTTAGGCCTGAAAGGGAGAGGGATGGCGACTTTCCGGATCATGAGTTATCACATCAACGGTTTTCGCGCCGCGACCGGAGAGACCGATCCCAAGCTCTGTAGTCGAGTCATCCGTTCACAGCAACCCGATCTGGTCATGTTGCAGCAACTTGGCTCGCCGGTTATTGCCGCTTCGCTGAAAGAATTCGCCGCGCAAGTCGGCTTAACCCTTTCCGGGCCGGACGATGAGGGCGCCTGTGCCTTTCTCTCCCGCTACCCTTTAAGAAATTTACAGGATTTTTCCCTCGGGCATGGTGGTCGTTGCGTTCGCGCCGATCTTGATATTGGCGAAGAACGTCTGCATCTGTTCAATCTGTCTCTCGGGTTTGGTCTCAGGCAGCGGCGAGACCAGATCAGGGCACTGTTAAGCGATCAATTGTTGAATAACCCGTCACTTTCCTGTGCAACGATCGTCTGTGGTGATTTTACCTTGCCTCTCTGGGGGATGCGCTTAAATGAGCATCTCCGTAGGGCCAGGTTTCCATTATGGCGAGCCAATTATCCGGGGAAATTCCCGCTTTGGGGGCGTGATCGAGTCTATTTTCACGGGCCGGTCCGAGCTTTGACCGGAACTGTGGTGGCAACGCCCGAAGCACGTAAAGCCTCACCGCATCTGCCGATTGTGTTGACGGTTGAATCCTGTGAAACACGTAATTTTCTTAAACTCAAAGATGTTGTTCCTCTGCGAAAAGGCTGGGCCCGATATGTGGATAACCCTGTTGGCGTTGTGGATAACTCCTTGATGCCGATAACTTATGAAAAAAGCTGAAAAAGCGCAGAATCTTTACCGACATTTAGAGCAGGCCTATCCCGATGCAAAGTGTGGCCTTGAATACCAGAACCCTTGGCAGTTGCTGGTGGCAACAATCCTTTCCGCTCAATGTACCGATAGGCGGGTCAACCTGGTGACGGTTGGTCTGTTTGCGGCACTTCCCGATGCTGCCGCAATGGCAACCGCCAGCCAGGAGCAACTGGAAGAACTGATCCGTTCGGCCGGTTTTTTCCGCAACAAGGCAAAAAATCTGCTTCTCTGCGCCCGGCAAATTGGCGACCTGCATCAGGGAAAAGTGCCTCGAAAACTTGCAGAGCTAGTTGCTCTGGCCGGTGTCGGCAGGAAAACAGCCAATGTCGTTCTGGGGAATGCCTTCCAGGTTCCGGGAATGGTGGTTGATACACATGTCAAACGATTGGCGAAGCGCTTTGGCTGGAGCAAATCAGAGAACCCGGTTCAGGTTGAAAAAGATCTGGTTGGACTCTTGCCGGCCGCGCTTTGGACCCGGGCAGGGCATACTCTGATTGCCCATGGCCGGGCCTGCTGTAAGGCCCCGACCCCCGTTTGCAGCCAGTGCCCGATCGTTAACATCTGCCCACGGATCGGGGTTCAGCGGAGCCGTTAACCTTTTCTTTGTGGGGTCTCCGCAACAGGTTAACTATTGCCATTCATCAGAAAACTGGTAATTTGCTTTTTTTTGTTATAGAATTGTAATGTTGTGTTGGAAGGCAGTTTATCCTACCTGCTATCGCTCAAAGTTTCTATCTGAGGATTAAATGAAAAGTTTAACAGATGACTCAGGTTTTTCGGGCGGGAGATCGTATGATTGAATCAGGGCAGAATTTCGGCTTGTACGTTATCAAAGAAGTGATTAAGTCCGATGATTTAATAATCTGTTGTCGGGCTGATGATCCTTTTTTCGATCGGGAGGTCACTCTCAAGCTTTATCCCGTCGATTTTTTCGCAGAGGATAAACGTCCACAATTGGAGGAATTGCTGGAGGCCCTGGCAATTCTTGATCATCCGTCGATAGCGCCGCTTTATGATTCCGGTATTGAAGGCGCATACGCCTATTTTACCTCAGGCTATAACCCTGGCGGTAGCCTTGCAGAGCAGTTGATGGCTCCGTTTTCTGAAGAACAGGCGCTGAAAATCACTGCCGAATTGGTCCAGGCTGTTGCTTATGCCTCTGAACTTGGTTTTGCCCCTGGAGCACTCAGTGCCGAGAAGGTCTATTTTGATTCTGAGGGACTGGCGGTATGGACCGACTTCGGCATCGATATTTCCATCAGCCGCTGTATTGCCACTGCGGAAGAAGCATCGGGTGAAAGTCAGGAGTCGTCCGACAGTGCTGCAGAAACGTTCCAGGACATCGGTAAATTGCTCTTGGCCATGTTGTTGGGGTATGAGCCGGAAGGCGGGGAACCGCTGGGTGATCTGCTGAGTAAGGTCGAGAATTCGCATGTTTGTAAGCTGTTGGGGCGCTTATTGTTGCCGGACGAATTGCCCTTTGCCTCATATGTCGAGTTGCTTGAAGAATTGAGTGGTCGGAACGATATGGCCTCGCCAATGACGTCCGCACCGCCGGTAAGCGATGAGGCCGAACCGGGTGTTCATCATCAGGTTAAAAAAACGGTCGCTGATGAGCAGACCGAACAGATGATCAGAGAAGTTCGCCGCATGGTGGCGGAAAAGAACAGCTTGCAAAATACCCTGGATAAAACCATTTATGAACGGAATCTTGCGGAGAACAAAACAACCGAAAGTGAACGACAGTTGGCGTTGGCGAAAAAAGAGATCGTCCGGGTGCAGGAAGAAGCGAATGTCGCCTGGGAATTAATTGCCGGTCATAAATACGCGCGCTGGCGTCCGATCGCCTGGGCGGTTGGTGGGTTCGCTCTCGGTTTTCTGCTCTCAGGAAGCTATGGTTATTATTACAGTGAACAGACCCGCAATGAGTTGTTGGCAAAACTGCAGGCGAACGAAGAACTAATCAAGACTGCCGCCTGGCGAGGAGCGGAAGAATCGGTCGGTCAGGACGTTTTGGTCAATCGGCAGAAAGCGGAATCGCGGCAACCTGATGTTATAACGGTCGCAGAGTCTGAACCCAAGGGTGAACAGGCGGTGCTGACTGAAGTTGAGGCCGTTGAGAGGATCCAACGGGCAGCTGAAATCGTTAAGGTGGCAGCTGTTGAGGAAGAGCAGGCACAGAAGTGGTGGCCCTTTGGTCAAGAGTTTTCAGCGCTCGCGGCGATTCCGGTCGAGCAGTTAAAAGCGGCCCTTGAGTTTGAGTCTCTGAATGTCAACGGTGACCTGTCGGAGTTGCTGCAGGAAGAAATTTTGCGGATGGTTAACGTCTGGGCCGAGTCCTGGGCAAAACAAGATCTGTCAGGATATTTTTCCTGCTATAGTGAGAACTATCGTCCCGAGTTGGGTCGAAGTCTGGAGGAATGGCGGGAGATGCGCCATTCCAGGGTGACCCGGCCGGACTGGATTGAGCTGGAGGTCAACGATATCCGTGTCCGCCAGATTGAAGAGGGTCGTGTCCAGGTCAAGTTGAAGCAACACTATCGCTCCGATTTTTATCAAGATCAGATTCTTAAATCGATCAACCTGATCAAGGAAGAGGGGCGCTGGCGAATTCTCATGGAGAGATCTTTGGGGATGATCGGCGATATTAAGATCGTCAGTGGCTGAACAAAGTCAAAAAAGCTCCGCGGCAAACCCGCGGAGCTTTTTTTGGCTACGCCCTCTTTGTCATCATGTCAATCACCTGAACCAAGGTAATTGCACTTGATATACGGTTTAAATTTTTACGACATTCGCAGATTGCGGACCCTTTTCCCCCTGAATAACATCAAAGGTGACCCGATCACCTTCAACCAGGGATTTAAAACCCTCTCCTTGAATCGCTGAAAAATGGACAAAGACATCAGGACCATTGTCCTGCTCAATAAAACCGAACCCTTTTGAATCGTTGAACCATTTGACTGTACCTTCTGCCATTGCTTCCACTCCTTATTTGTACGAGGGCAACCAAAAGAAAACAATTTCGCTTCTAGCACAGGGGGAAACGAAAAACAACGGATTTGTTTTAAGGATAAGGGGCTTTGTGGAGGAAGGTCAGCCCAATATTCGCCCGACAGGGCCCAGTGCTTTTTCAGGGGGGATGATGTTTAGACACCGATGAGGGGGTTGCGTACTTCCAAAGCGGCGGTATACTCAATCGTGTCTTATTGAATCTACTGGCGTGAAAATCTGTGTGAATAAACGGGGAGGACAAGCGATGACCCTGAAAGAAATCAAGGCCCTGGCCAAAGAACGTGGCGTCAAGCCGGGACGGATGAAGAAGGAGGTGCTGATCCGAGCGATCCAGTTGGCTGAAGAAAATCCGCAGTGTTTCAATACCGATTTTTCACAGCTCTGCGGACAGAGTGAGTGCCTTTGGCGCGGGGATTGTCATTGATTGCAAATTGATCAAATCTGCTGAATATCATCTGGGGGCAGAATATTAACCCTGCCCCTTCTTTATGAGTCAGGGCCGCGGGTTGTGACCCCCGAAGCTTTAAGAAAGAAAAGAGCCTCTTCCGCAATGCGCCTGGTGCCGTAGGTTCCTTTTGAAATTCTACGGGCCTCCTGAATCACGGGAATGAGTTTTTCATACGCTTTTTGTTTTGCTGATTTTCCACGCTTTCTCCAAGCATAATACCCGCTCCGAGAAACTTGCATCAACTTCACACAACAGGGCTATCGGATAGACCTTCTGCTCAGTATCAATCATTCGATACAGCACCCCGATTCTTTTGCAAAAAGGGCCGCCTCTTTTTTTAAAATTTCACGCTCCATTCTCAAACGCTGATTCTCTTTTTTAAACCGTACCAGTTCCGCCTGAATGCCCTCTTTCCTTCGGGCGAAGTCGCAACCGCTGCCTTCGTCTTTTTCCGCCGCACGCTTCCAGCGACCTAAAACGCTCTTGTTGACCCCGAGATTACGGGAAGCCTCGGTCATTTTAATCCTGCTCGGTAATCAACTTGACGGCAGAATCTTTGAATTCCTGCGGGTACTGCCTTCTCTTGTCTGACATGGAACACCCCCTCTTGGGGTACTACCCCACTCTTAAAAAGTATCCATTTTTTTCTTACCACATCAAAACCTGAATATCATCACAGGTTCTGCTGACGAGCCCTAAAAGAAAACTCCAGCGTCGCTTCGCTCCGAATAGTGGCCGGATTGCCCCAGAATGGCTGGACCACTTTCCTGCGGAATAATGAAAAGAAAAATCAAATTCGTGACCCCGGTCACAACATTGCCGTTTTTTTTCCGTTATAAAGACGCACAAAAGATTTTGGCAAATTCGCTCGGTTGAGGAGACCAAGGGTTATCCATGAAACAGAATAGAGTATGGACGAATGAGGAGATAAAAACGAAATTATGTTTTCTCTATGACGAGGTTTTTGCCCACGAAGGCTACGCTCGGATCGAGGTCGATATGCGCATTTTGCGTCGCGGCCAAAAGGAGGTGATTCTGCGTTGCGGCAAGGAGTACCGCTATGTGGTTGATTTTCAGAATAGCGAGGAGGGGGAAAGGATCAAGGTTAAAGGTTAAGGGTCCACTAACCTTGATCCTCGAACTTCGAATCCAACCCCTGGCGCCGGAGAGGGAGAATGATGGAGGGAGAATGTCAGACCGGCAAATATCTTAAGAAGGGAGGTGGCGTAAAACAGAAAACGTCCAAGTGATCGCAGTTTAATGGTCCTGTCGCGGCGCGGTGCCGGAAGGAGGAGCAGTTTGGTGATTTTGAACAGGTGTGCAGCAGGCTCTGAGGGTGGGTTGGTGACGCACGTAGATATCAAATGGAGCAATCAATGAAAACAAGGTGGAT